>CAZWLI010000111.1:0-2744 GCA_964634525.1 uncultured Candidatus Peribacteria bacterium
TCGAGATGCCATTGGCTACAGCCGAAGAGTGCTCGAGATTGAAGTGAATTCTGTGACGGATAATCCGCTGGTAATTTTGAAGACCGGAGAAGTGGTCTCTGGAGGAAATTTTCACGGTCAGCCCGTGGCCATTGCCATGGATCTCCTGGGCATTGCGGTCTGCGAAATTGCGAACATTGCTGAAGCCCGTGTCTCACGGCTCATCAATTGCCGGTATTCCAATCTCCCGCATTTTCTTGTCAAAGACAGCGGACTGAATTCCGGCTTCATGGTGGCCCAGTACACCATGGCCGCGCTGGTGTCAGAAAACAAAATCCTTGCACATCCGGCGAGTGTGGATTCTATCCCGACCTGTGCTGGACAAGAAGATCATGTGAGCATGGGGACGATTGCTGCTCGGAAAGCTGCGAAAATTGTAGAAAATGTCACCAATGCCATGGCCATTGAATTTCTCGCGGCAACCCAGGGCATTGATTTTCTTTTTCCCAGCAAATCCAGTACGGCGCTGGAGGCCGTTCGAAAGGTCATTCGAACTAAGGTCAGGAATCTGAAAGAGGATCGAAGGCTGGATCTGGACATTCAGGCGATTGTGAAGATGATGAAAGAGGGGGTAATCATTCGGGCGGCGGAGGAGCTAACGGGAAGGCTGAAATAATTTTCAATTATCAATTTTCAATCAATGCATCAGCGCCCTCTGTATTTGTCGGAAAAACCCGTCGGTGATATCCATGCCATGACTGGTACAACCCTTCGCTGCAAGACCTGGGAAGCGGAAGCGGCGCTGCGCATGCTCGAAAATAATGTGGACCCCCGAGTGGCTTTGGTTCCGGATGAATTGATCGTGTATGGCGGCACGGGCCGTGCGGCTCGCAATTGGCGGGAATTTAATACGATCGTGAAAAGTTTGAAAAATCTTGCTCCGGATGAGACCTTGCTCGTGCAGTCGGGCAAGGCCGTGGGCGTGATTCGTACCTTTCCTCACGCGCCACGGGTGCTGCTCGCAAATTCCAATATCGTGCCGGCCTGGAGCACGCAGGAAGTTTTTGATGAATTGGATGCCCAGGGACTCATGATGTACGGCCAGATGACCGCGGGCAGCTGGATCTATATCGGCACGCAGGGGATATTGCAGGGAACCTACGAGACCTTTGCTGAGCTGGCGAGACAGCACTTCGGGGGATCGTTGAAGGGCAAGTGGGTGCTCACCGGAGGGCTTGGTGGCATGAGTGGAGCTCAGCCGCACAGTGTGACCATGAACGAAGGGGTGGTCTTGATTGTCGAATGCATCCCGGAAAGAATTGCTCAGAAGAAAATAGAAGGCTATTTGGATGAAATGACGGACAATCTCGACACGGCTCTTGCGATGGTCAAAAAAGCGGTAGGGGATGGGCAAGCGTTCTCCATCGGCCTGGTGGGCAACTGCGCCACGGTGCTTCCTGAGCTGGTGAAGCGAGGTGTGATTCCGGATGTCGTCACCGATCAAACCTCAGCCCATGATCTTTCCTCGTACTGGCCGGAGGGGGAGATTGAGAGTCTCAAAAAACTTCTGCAAGAAAATCCAAAAGAATTTCGAAAGCAAGCGCTGGAAGCAATCGTGAAGCACACGAAAGCGATTCTCGACATGCAGCAGAATGGCGCCATTGCGTTTGACTACGGCAACAATCTTCGCGGTCAGGCTGAGGCGGGGGGTCTCAAAGTTCGAAATGAAAAAGGAGAGTTTCTGTACCCGGGTTTCGTGCCGGCCTTCGTTCGTCCGCTCTTCTGTGAGGGCAAGGGGCCTTTTCGTTGGGCGGCATTGTCGGGTGATCCGAAAGACATTCTTCGCCTGGACGAAGAAGTGCTGAAAACCTTTCCCGAGGATGAGTCACTGCGACGATGGATCACCCTGGCGCAGGAAAAAGTGCCGTTCATCGGGCTGCCCACACGCGTCTGCTGGCTGGGGTATGGGGATCGGGCGAAATTCGGCCTTCGCATCAATGAATTGGTAGCAAGTGGCGAGATCAAGGCTCAGATTGTGATCGGGCGAGATCATCTGGATTGCGGCTCTGTGGCCTCGCCAAATCGCGAAACCGAGGGCATGAAGGATGGCTCCGATGTCGTCGCGGACTGGCCTCTGCTGAATGCGCTCGCCAACACCGCTTCGGGAGCTGACTGGGTCTCCATCCACAATGGCGGAGGGGTGGGGATTGGCAAATCCACCCACGCGGGCATGGTGATCGTGGCGACGGGCACGAAGGAAAAATCAGAGCGTCTCGAACGTGTGCTGACGACCGACCCAGCCCTTGGCATCATGCGCCACAGCGATGCGGGCTATGAAAAGGCTATAGCGGTGGGCAGGGAGAAAGGGGTGGGTATTCCTGGCTGAAGCTCTACAAGTAATTGACAAGAATATTTTTCATTGTGATAATGTTTCCGACTCTTTCTCTCTACTAGAGAAAAAACAGTTCCAGAGCTGATTGTGGAGCTTTTAAGGAAGTCGATCGAAGCGGAATGATATGATGAGGTGGTATGAACTTTGCTTTACTTATCAAAAACTGCGCTCAGCTTCTAACCTTCCGTGGCCAGGCCCGCCTGCCGGACGGTCAGGCGCCGAGGCGAGGCGCGCGGCAATCGGATATCGGATTGATTGAAGATGGTTTTGTGGCGATTGAAGGGGGGCGAATCGCCGCGGTGGGAAGAATGCAGGACCTTGATCGGAAAAAAATTGAAAAAACCACGAAGGTTTTTGATGCCAAAGGGAAGGT
>CAZWLI010000112.1:0-7038 GCA_964634525.1 uncultured Candidatus Peribacteria bacterium
GTTGAATTCTGCTGCGGTGAAATACCATTCGTGCATGGGCACATCCTTGAACGATGCCGCCTTCAGGCGATAGCATTCGAGATTATTGTTGGGCTCGAGGGTATCCAACTCTGTCTCGAAGGCCGTGAGCTGTTCGTTGGCGAGAGACTTATTTTCCAGGGCAAGCCCCGTGCGGTACATCCAGGCTTGCACCGTTTCGGCCATTTGCCCACACCAGTTGATGGTGGAAGCCCGAGTCATGAGACCTCGAAGCCTCTCGGTGGTGAAGGAACCAAGCCTGGCGCTGGACAAATCCTTGTTGACTTCTTCGACCAGTTTCAAAATGGCAGTCTTGGACTGAAGAAGGGCCTCCTTCTGATCGCTTGTGACGGTCGTCAGGTTCGAAAGACTCTGCGTGACCTTGGCGTCGAAATCCCTCGACATTTTGTCCGTCAGATTGGCAATCGCCACCACGGCATTTTGGACCGCGGTATCAACCAACGCTTGAAGCTTATTGTTGAGCTTACTGATAACCTCATCGACACGCTGCAAAACATCTTTTTGGACCCTGGCATAAATCTGATCGATATCGACCGTTGTTGTCGGGGCCGCTAATCCGAGCAACATCGTGAGACGATCCCGTGCCACGACAGCATCATTGGCGCTTTCTTGCAGCGCCTCGTTGTCGCCGCTTTCTAGAGCAGCGTCGACCACCTGGAGATCCACATCCAGCCGACTCTTCATGACCAGGACTCGATAATCATCGACTTTCTTTTCGGTGATGATGGTCTCAAACTGCTGCTGATCCTTCTTCAGCTGGGCGACGAGCTTCGCAATATAGGCTGAGGCATTTTCCTTGTGATTGGCTTCCATAAGCGCATGAAGACTCGACAGCGAATCCCTGATAACCGGTAGGACCTGAGCAAGGCTTTCTTTGGTCTGGGTACCCGCGCTCTTCAGAAGACCTTCAATCTTGTCGATAGATTCCTTCAGCTTGCCGGCGTAGTTGGATGTCGGGAGCGTATTCACAAGCTCTCTCTTAGCAGCACCGAGCATTTGCTCCGCCTGCTTCTTCACCAGGAGAACATCCAAATACGAGCGAATCTGATTCATCTTGGTATCGATTGCAGGGAGCTCTTGAGCAAGGAAGTTGACAAGCTTTTCCTGCGCAAGTTTTCGCTGATCGGAAGCTCGACTGCCAAGAAGTCCTCGGATCATTTTCACCGTAGAAAGGCCGCTGTTCACGCTTTCCAATACGGTCCGTACGTCCGCAACAGAGGATGAAACGCGAGAGAGTTGCAGAAGAAGATCCGAGAGATGTTGACGGCTATCATCAAGAACTTTCATCATCGCCTGTTCGTCAGCTGGGTTGAGTTGTGAAACGCTCGTAAGCTTCCCATCCTGGCAAAGACGTCCGTCTGTTACCACGGTCCAATCCTTGGGCACATTGCAGGGGGTGGCAAAATTCTTGCAGTCAAAAGTGATCGAATCATAGGCCACGGTAGCGACTTGAATACAAAGCGGCTCAGCAGGTTTTGGAACTTCAGGCGTTGTCTTCATGCCCTCCTTCATGGACACACAGGTGATCGTGCCATTGGGATTCTCTCGTCTCATCCCCAGAGCACACCAGGATGTCGAAGGCCCAGTGGCTCCCAGCTCCAGGCAGTACTTATCATCTGCACGGCAACGGCTTGTATCCCCTGGACACTTGGCGCTTTCCCAAGCCGACGGGTCAGCCATGGCATTTGAAAACTCAGCGCAATAAATCCCGGAGTTGTCTTTCTTGTAGCACTGAACTGCTCCTCCCGCGCACCAGCTATCTTTCGCACCGTAGGTTCCGGGCTCCACGCAGTTCTTGTCTTCGGGCCGACAAGCCTTGGCATTGGCCGGACAGCCTTCGCTCCAGGGGACGCACAAGAGTCCAGCGTCAACATAACATTGTTTGCCGCCAGCGGCACACCAGCCTGTCGACGGTCCCCTTTGTCCAATTTCGATACAGTTTTTGTCCGTAGGCCGACACGACTTATAGCCGGTAGGGCAGCTCATGGGTTTCATCATCATGGCAGGTGCCATCGTCATGGCAGAATTTGCAGTCGGCATATTGCCATATTGCATGGGGTTGCAATATTTTTTAGCTCCATCTGTGGTGTAGCACTCCATCGCATCTCGACACCATCCGTCGATAGGGCCGGACTCACCTGGTTCGATACAATTCTTGTCGTTTGGCGAACAGAGTTTTGTTCCCGAAGGACAAGCGTTATTCCAAGCGCTGCAGGTCATTTGGCCATCGGAATAAAAACACTGGCGTGAATTTTGACACCAGGAATTTGCCGGGCATTTATCTCCAATCGCACATTGACCGGGCTGCTTCGTATCAACACAATAGTTGTAGGAACCACAATCCTTCACCTCCATCGTCTTCAGAACGCTTCCTGCAGGACAACTCGAAACAGTTGGCATGGCGGGACAAGGCGTCGGAGGTTTTTTCGACGGGTCGTCTTCGCAGTGACCAAAGAAACAAGGAGGCTCCGTGCCTTTCACCAGAATCTTTCCTGCAGGGCAGTTAACAGCTGTTACGGCGATGGGGCATTTTCCAGGATCTGGAATAGGAATAGGAACAGGGGTAGGGGTCGGGGTACTTCCATCAAGGTTCGGACATATTCTGGGGCCGGAGGTGTTCATCATGGGCATAGCTGTTGGCGTTGTGCTCGGGGGCCACCATCCGCACCAGTCAGAAGAACTGCCGGTTTGTCCTGGCTCAAGACACTTCGAAGAACCCGTCATATTGGGGTTGCAAATGCCCCAGCCTGCTCCAAGCTTGACAAGAATATCTTTAATATCTTGTCCCGTAAACATCATGGCGGTCGGGGAGATTGACGAGCTAGCCTTCTTCGGAGCGCAATACGCCTGGCTTGCAGAAAAGAAGGTCATCCCAGATCCTCCCCCGCACCAGGGCGTAGAATTCGAGCCAGCGGTGAGGGTTTTGTACTCTCCTGGCTCAATGCAATTGGTATCGGTTGGCAGACAGTATTTTGAACCGGTCGGACACTGGTCAGTCATACCCACACAGCTTCCACCTCCACCACTGAGATTGCATTTCTGACCCATCATACAATAGTAACTTGAATTCGCCGTGGTCCAAGTTTCACCCTTGGATTTGCAATTCGTGTCATCAGGCCTACAGTGTCTGAATCCTGCAGGGGGGTCCATCATCATGCCGGTAGCAGGAGTTCCGGTTGGAAGCATACAGGACATCTTCTTCCCATCGATGGAATAGATCTGCATACCCCTCCCGCACCATTTTCCACTGACATAGTCCACAATCTGTCCAGTGCTGATACAGTTAGCGTCAGCGGGATCACATTCCGTGGTTCCTGATGGGGGAGTTGGCATGGTGCCATCGTTGGACCAGGCCACACAGGTGATTTCTCCTGTGGAATAGAAAAATCGCTGGCCGTTCTGACACCAAGAGCCTTTCGAACATCTCGCCCCATTGGTACAGGCAACCGGGGCTATAACCGACCCTGGAGCTGCTGCTGTAATCGTGATGGAAACTGATGTGGCATTCGCTGTCGTGCAGGTCGTGTCAAGACATGCTCGAAGCGTGTACGTTCCGGCATCGAGGTTTGACGTCGAAAACCCCATGCTTGCGGTATCGATATTTGTTCCTGAATTATAGGTCGTAGCACTTCCATCCGGCTTAACGACCTGAACCGTCACCACCGATGCCTTTCCCGTGGCACACTTATACGTGTAATTCACACTATCACCTTTTACATACGAAGACTTGTTATCGTTGAGCGTCAGTGCAAATCCGCTGCATGCCGAAGTGGGAGGTGCACTATGGAGCTCTGCGACGAGGGTGATCGTCTCGTTCGCATTTTGTCCTTGGGGAGCTCCGATTGGTATGGCAGCGCACTGGACGGACAGGGTGCCCGGAGTCAAGGCACTGACATCGATGGAATAGTTGAAATTCTTCTCCCCACCGGCGGGGAGAGCAGCCGCTGCTCGGCTCAAAGCGACATCATTCGTATTTGCATTCTGAAGCTCTCCTGTTGCATTCGGCTGGGTCGAACACGAGAGGTTAAATGTAGTTGCAGCGCCATTATTCTTGAGACGATATTTTGAGACGGCTCGTGACCCTGCCTTGACCTCAACACTTCCGGTATTGGAAACGAGAGAGATCTGATAATTGGGGGGAGGTGTTGAGGCGATGAGCACATCCTCTCCTCCCGCATCGACATCGGCCTCTCTCGCCGCATCAAGCATCAGACAGTGATAGTGATTGTCCGAACCAAATGGTCCACTCATTGCATACTTACACTTCACAAAGCCACCGTTTGCTGACTGCAGAGCTTGAAGCTTTGGAGTCATGGAACTAGCGCTAAAGGTGTAGTAATCGACTCCCTCGACTCTCGTCTTAAAGAGTTTTGCCTTGATATTGAGATCCGGCATCGTTTGTCCGACATCAGGTCCTGTAACGGGATTTATCGCTGTGCCATTTTGGCTGCACCAGTAATGCCCTGGACCGTCATACATGCCCTGAATCGAGGGGCTGAAATTCATATGAGCGTTGTGAGAAGCGGAGACCGTGCTTCCCGTGGGACAGTGAACGACTGAACTGCTCTTCACGCCATTGAAATCCCTATAATCCTCTCCCGTTTGCGCCGTTATGTAGTAATCTCCGGCTCCTCGAAAAAAAATCACGACACCTTGGTGGAGAGCTGCTCCCGGTTTGTCATTTGTCAAACGTGTATCGGATGGATCCAGAGGTCCATCCACTCCAGAAAGAAGTGATGCGCCAAAAAAAGATTTAAACCGCTGCCAGAAACTCGAGGCAGAGGATTCTGGAATAGGTCGAAAAATAAAGAATGAAGAGAAAAAAGCAGCGACCAGGAGATAAGAAAAGAGACGTCGGTAGTTCATAGAGATTGAGATGAATGGAGAGATTAAAAACATTCTCCCACAATTGAGAAGAGAAAGGGTCAGAAGGAAATGCGAAATTCAAAAAATCTGATACAATACCAGAACATTGCTTCATTACTCGATTGTTAAATTGCTCGATTGCTGAATTGCTTTTCAACAATTGAACCATTCAACAATTTTTCATGAATAAAGAAGGACAAAGACTTTTTTCCAAACTAAAGTTTGTAGGTTGGAGTATGTCCGACTGTGAGGTCATTGCCCCGATGACACTCGAGATCAATCAGCTGAAGAGGCAAAAGGATGCCATTATTCTCGCGCACTCCTATCAAACTCCGGACATTGTCTATGGCGTGGCGGATTTCGTCGGAGATTCCTATGGCCTGAGTCAAATCGCCGCGAAGCATCCGGCGAAGATGATCATCTTTTGTTCGGTGTATTTCATGGGCGAGACGGCGAAAATTTTGAGTCCAGAAAAGGAAGTGCTTGTCCCCTCTCGCGCGGGCTGCTCGCTCGCGGATTCCATCACGGCCAAGGACGTTGTGAATCTAAAAGAGAAGCATCCCGGAGTTCCGGTCGTGTGCTATGTGAATACATCAGCAGAGGTGAAGGCCGAGTCGGACGTCTGTGTAACTTCCTCCAATGTGATCTCGATTATCGAGGCGCTCCCGGGAAACGAAGTGATCTTCATCCCGGACAAATACATGGCGGATTACATTCGCAGATCCACGAAGAAGCATGTTATCGACTGGCCAGGCGTATGCATCGTGCACGAGACCTTTAGCTCGGCATCAATCACCTCTGTCCGAGGGCAGTATCCTGACGTGAAAGTGCTGGTGCATCCAGAATGTACGGCCAGCGTTATTGATCAAGCCGATTTTGTCGGCTCTACTTCTGCAATTCTCGAATATATCAAAAATGACGGCAAAAATTTAAAACCTACAAGCTATTTTATTGTTTCAGAATGCGGTCTTGCCGATCGAATCCGTGCTGAAGAGCCTGGGAAGAAGGTCGTGGGTGCCTGCTCGCTCTGCCCGTACATGAAGCAAATCCAACTCAAAGATGTCTTGACAGCACTGAAAAATCCTCGAAAAGATCAAATTGTCGAAATTCCCCGTCAGATTCTGACGAAAGCGAAGAAGAGCCTGGACAAGATGTTTGAAATGGGAAAAAGGAAGTAGGAGGTAGGAAGTAGGAAGTAAAATATGATAGGATCAGCCCATCGTAAGCTCTCCATCCTACATCCTACATCCTACATCCTACTTCCTACATCCTAATTCCTCCCCATGAAGTCCTTCCAGGAAACTCGTCTCGAAAATGGTCTTCGTGTCATCACCTCTCCTGTGCCCAGCGACAGCATTACCCTCCTCGTGCTGGTGGGAGCTGGGTCACGCTACGAGAGCCTCGAAATCTGCGGGATATCTCACTTCCTGGAGCACATGTTCTTCAAGGGAGCCAAAAAGTACAAGAATACCAAAGAAGTATCGGAGGCCATCGACGGCGTGGGAGGTGAATTTAACGCCTTCACTGGCAAGGAATATGTGGGCTACTACGTGAAGCTCGCAAAGGAAAGCAAACACATTGCCTTTGACGTGATCTCAGACATGCTCCTTCAGCCAACCTTCGACAAGGCCGAGATCGAAAAAGAACGTGGCGTGATCATGGAGGAATACAACATGTACCAGGATACCCCCATGTATCAGGTGGCCTGGGATTTCGAGGCGCTCCTCTTCGGGAACCAGCCCATGGGACGGGACCAGATCGGCACAAAGAAACTCATTCGTGAAGTCACCCGAGAGCAATTCGCAGACTATCACAACGCGCTCTACAGCTCGGACAACACGGTGATCTCCGTGGCGGGAAATATCAGCCACGACGAAATTATCGAGCTGGTGAAGAAGTATTTCAAATTCAGCCTTCATGCGAAGAAGAAAACATGGGCGCCCTTCGAGGGATACGCTCAAGGAAAAAAAGTGACGCTCTCCATCAAAAAAACTGAGCAGGCGCATATGACGATCGGCTTCCCGGGCTACGCAACCTCCCATCCTGATTTCTTTGCCCAGAAGCTGATGGCCATTGTGCTCGGCGGCAATATGAGCTCGCGCATGTTCCTGAACATTCGTGAGGCTCAGGGCC
>CAZWLI010000113.1:0-14348 GCA_964634525.1 uncultured Candidatus Peribacteria bacterium
GTGAGATAAAAAAAACGATTCGTCGTCATGATCTTCCCGCAGCACATCAATGGTTTATTTTCGGCTCAAGCCTTCGAAAGAGACATTTTGGAGATATTGATATCGCCGTCGTAGGAAAAATAGAAGCCAAAAAGATCGCTCTCCTTCGAGAAAATTTTGAAAATTCCACACTCCCGTATAAAGTTGACATCATCCCTTGGGAAAGTGCCAGCGCCGTATTTCAAAAAAATGTTCTTAACGGACCTATCGCATGGATCAAACCCTGAAGCTCAAATCCGATGATTTTTTGAAAACTTTGAAAACGCTCGAAGATGCGCTTCGAGAAAAATACTCGGACTACCTCCGTGATTCAGTCATCAAACGTTTTGAGTACACCTTTGAGATCGCCTGGAAAACAGGAAAAGTTCTCTTAAGTCATGGATTTGGCATCGAAGTTTTTTCACCCAAAGAAACTTTTCGAGAACTTCGAAAGGTCAAGGTCCTGACGGACGAAGAAGCAGAACTTGCTCTCGAAATGACCGATGATCGCAATGAAATTGTCCATCGCTATGATTTTCCTTTCTCCAAAGCCCTGTATCAAAGGATTAAGCGCAAGTATTTTAAGCTCCTCATCATCACCAAAGAAAAATATTCACCTTTCGTTTCCAAGAAAGATTAAGCAATGGGAGAACAAATGTATTACCGCGCAAAAGAACTGAAATCCTCAAATTCGGTTGGCCGATGGAGGGCGTCTTTGTTGACCTGATTGATGCGGTTCACCGGGTAGAGGAAAGTGCGCACAATGATCTCGGCGGCGCGACCACGGGTGAGGAAGGCTCCGGGAAGAGCTTTCTTCTTCGCCGTCAGGTCCACGATGCCTTCCCGAAAGGCGGTCTGAATGTAACGACTAAACCAGTCGTCATTGGATACATCTGGAAAGGAGTAGATCTCGGTGTCCATGACCGGAATGGTCGTAAAGTGTAGAGCGATTTTCAACGCCTCCACGAGGTTGATCGGTCGCTCCGGGTGGAAGAGATTGTCGGGATAGCCCTTGATCACGCCCAGCTGGTCGGCCATGAAGACATAGGGCGCAAACCAACTGTCCACCGGGACATCGGTGTAGCGGGGTGACCACCCCCCCTCCCCCCTCCTTGACAGGAGTGGGGCGTTACCTGGATTGACCGTTTCAAACACGAGCTTGAGAAATTCCGCTCGAGAAATCTGCTGTTGTGGCTTCAGGGTGCCGTCAGAGTAGCCCTTCATGGAACCCTGATGGACAAGGGTCCACAGAGCATTTTGATACTGCTTCGCGGCAGCAAGATCCGGGAAGTCAGTGGCTTTGTCACGCACCAGGATGCGAACAAAAGCCGGCGCCGACGTCAGGGTACCGAGATTTTTGCAGAGCTCCGTGGCACGAACGTTCAACTCAAAAATGCCGGTGTTTTCGGGCACAAAGAAAAGATTGCCGAGTTGGTCGTCCACCTTCATCCCACTTGCCTGAAGCTCGGTATCCTTTTTCCAATCATAACGAAAGAAATGACAGAGACCATCGGGGTCATAGACTTCCTTGATCTTGATCGTCAGGGGCTCATGAAGAAAAACAAATTTTTCATGGTCTTTCAAGGTCATAGTCGGCGGGCGAATGGCATTCTTTTGAAAATCAAGGCCGGAAATCTTCCTGGGATCCGAGCTCCAGGATGGAGAAACATCCGAAGCCTCTTCGCCGGAAGAAATCCCATTGCTACAAATATCGGGTAAGCGAGCTTCTCCTTGAAGCGTTGAGCAAAGAGCCGAAACATCGTCTTGGTTATGGGTTTGAAAGGTGTCAAACGCTTTCTGATCGGTACTTTTCCAGATGAGAAAATTTCGCTGCCGGTCGGCTGAGTGCGGGAGAAAATACAACACGAGATCAGCATTCACCGGAAGACGCTCTTGGTCGGTATACGACTGGGTGAGCTCAATGCTCACGGTGCCGCTTTCGAAGACTTGAAGGCCTTGACCGATGGAAATTTTTTTGGCTCCAGAAGTGAGCGGCTGAAAAAAGACCAGAGCAGGATCAAATCCACCTTGTGCTTCTGCCGGAGCTTTTGGGGAACTCTTATCCTTAAAATAAATCGTCAGCATTCCGCTTTCGGGGATGAACTGGCTGATCGTTGTGGTTTTCTTCACCTCTGAAAGCTGATGACCGTCGATCACGCCGCAACTCGAAGCAGCGCCCTGAAGCTTGCAACCTGGAAGACTGAGCGTTTGATCGGAGAGCTTGAGGACAGGAGAAGCGGCGTAGGAAAGGTTCGTTACGCTCGTAAGGCTCGTCAGGCTGATGAAGCTCGTGAGGACAGCTACTGTGACAAGAAGAAGAAAAAACTTTTTCATAATAGTGAATAATTTTTCCTAACTTCCTAAAATCCTACCTTCCTACCTCCTACTTCCTACTTCCTACTTCCCTAATCCGGCTCTTTCGATGCCGAGCACGAGAGTCTCTCCTGGCTCTCTACAAATGAATAGAAATCCGTATAAATCTTCCCTTCCAGGGTATACTGATTCCTCTGAGTTGTCTCGTTTTTGGGATCAAAATTTTCCTCCTTTCCTTTGAAGTTCAGACTTTTCGTCGCGCCATCGAGGATCTGTCCAATGACGCCAGTGAGGTCGTGCTGATTTTGGGCCATCGTGAGGTAACGAGCCCTGAGCGATTGGAAATAGAGATTTTTTTGCTGCTCCAGATCCTGGTACGACTGCTGGGACAGCATGAAGGCAATATCCTGCCCAGCCTGAATCATACTCCGACTGTCCACGGCGGATGGGCCGAGCTGTCCATTTTGAAATTTCAAGGTTGTGCAATCGGCAAGTCGCTTGCCACCCTCGGAAATGCCCGGAATGGTGGGATTATCCACACTTTCGCAAGTCGCATCCACACGACAGTAGGTTTTCCCATTCGCTACGCCAATGATCGGGAGGAGGCCCAGATCTCGTCCGGATTTGCGATACATGTCCTCGATGCGGCTGCAAATCTGCTGAAGGCTTCGTTCCTTGGCTTTTTGAAATCGATCGGAGAGATTGAGACGAGATATCACCTTTCCATTCTCATCCTTCTTCACATTCAGAATCGTCTCAACGAGATTCGAAAGGGATTTCGAAAGCTTACTGAGACTTGTTTCTCCGGGGCTTCCAAGGGCGGTGATAACCATGGTGTAATAATCGATTCGAGCCAGCGTCTCACCACGCTCCTTTTGCAGCACCGGAATTCTCTCGTTCACCGCCTTCGCTTGGTCTGCGTAAAGACTCACATTCGCCCGTTTTTTCTGACGGAGCACCGCAAGCTCATGCTCAATGCGCACGAGATTATTGCCGAGAACCGCGATAGTCTTTTGCAGAGCAGCAAGGAAGTCTGCATACTGCGTCTCTGCATCCGTAGACTTCACACCTTTGGCCGCCGCTCTTTTTTGAGCAGCCTTACAAACACCTTCGATATACACTTTCTTGATATCGGTTTTGTTTTTCTCAACGAAATCCTGGAAATCCTTGTACTCCGGCTTTTCAATATTCCGAAGCTCATTGGTTTTCCCCTTCACATAATCAAAGTGAAGACGAAGTTGGTTGAGAATATCCATGCTTGCAAAACAAGCATCGGGAATCGTGTCCAGAGCGGCGCGAACCGCGGGATCAACATTATTCACAAAACGCTCAGTTTCTTTGGCAAATTGCTGGAGATTATTCTCGAAGGTATTGAAGCTGGGCAACCAGTAAAAAATCTTATCAAGAGGAATAGCATTCTGGGAGGCTCGAGAAAAATCAGCAAAAGCATTTGTTCTATCATCGATCTTTACCTTGTTCCAATCTAAAAAGACTTCGTAGAACTTTGGAGTGACTGATGAAAGAAGAAGTTTCTGTCGTTCTATTTTGAAAAAATCCAGCTTCGCCTGAAGCTCTGTGAGCTGCTGATTGGTAGCCTGAAGTCGCTCGTCCATAACCTTCTTCTCGTAATCCAAGCCTTTCACCTGATATCCGCCAACCGCAGCATTGAAGTAACATTTTTGTTTCTGGAGCTGAGCGCGCTGTTCCAGCAGGGCGGTACGGCGATCGTCCAACGCCCAAATCAGATTGCGCCAGGGTTCACTGTGAAAAAGCACGGAAATTTCGGCAATGCCCTGGATCGGCATCGGGATGATCTGACCGATTCCGCTTCCGCCAAAAGTTTCGTCATCGTAAACGCTATTGAGAATCTCAAAACTAAGGCCATACAAACTGCAGGTCGGGCCAACAAGCTTGGTGAGATTGTCGAAGATCACGGAATTCGCCGTTCCTTCCGTCACATTTTTAAGAAGCTCTTTGGTCGGACTTGGTTGTTCTGGCGCAGCGAGCGCCAAACCCGTAAGCTGGCTGAACACAAGAGACAAAACGAAAATGGTGCGAAGAAATTTTATCATTTAATTTTTTCTAAAAAACTTTGCAGAATGCTGATCCTGGCTCCGCTCTTTGAAACGAAGGAATCTGTCTGAATCATTTTTCCCCAAGCGTCCGTGAGGCTCCCCAGATTGGTCTTGAATTGCATAAATTCATCGCGAATCTGAGCGAACTGCAGGATCACCTGCTGATCTGTTGTCACCTGCTGGTCTTGGATTTTTTGATCATTCACATTCTTCACCGTCTGCATGCTCTTATCCACTTCGGAAAAAAGCTGACTGAGATCATCGATACCGCGATTGACCGAGATCTGATTCAAGAATTGATTCTGAGGCGTTTCTTTTCTGCCCGTGCTCGTATCCAGATAAAAATCCGTGGAGAAGCGATCCTTAATCCCCTGCTCCAGGCGTTTGAAATTCCTACTGTCGAAAACAGAGCAGGGATGATCACGGTCAAAATCAGCGCTCATCTGATTCCAGCGCTTGAGCATGCCGCCGATACGAGCACGCTCCGCATTGATATCGCGATCGAGGAGTTTGTAGGTGTCGCCTTGGCAATCCAGATTGATGCTTGCGTCCTTGATGCCGGAGAGCGGTGTATCTTTCCCATTTTCATCACGATAGGCAAAGCCTTTCAAGCAGAGAAGCTTCTGGATCTTACTTTCCGACTCGCTCATGTCGGAAATCTTCTTGAGCTCAACGCGAAGGTTGTCGAGCCTCTTTTTGAAATCCTTCTGAATGATCTTGTCCTCTTCAAATTTCTGACCAACTTTTCCAAGTCGGTAGAGCAGGACATGCATCTCGCGTTCAACAATGCCTCGGTTGCCGACCAGACGAGCCCAAGTATTTTTTTCCTTGTCGGCATCTTCGGGCTGCTGAATCGGCTTTGCATCGACATTTCCCCCCTGACGACTCACGAGCCAGTCGAGACCTTTCAGGTATTCCATCTTGAATTGTTCGTAGCTCATCTTGGGTCCCGAAATAGCCTTGCTACAACGTGCAACAGCATCTGGATCGGTGAAATCTCCCTTGCAAATCACTTCCTTGTCCGGCTGATCAATCTTGCTGACAATCTCCGGATACCCGACAAGATCGGCATAATCCTCCTGCGTCACACCAGCCTTGGGGTAGCAGAGGTCATCATAAAATTTCACTGGTACCCACTCGATGAGTCCACCCCAGTTCATATTGGAGCTGAAGGCGTCTTCGCAGAGTCCGCTTTCCATGATCGTGCCGGTATTTTTGTGCGGTCGGACGCTCTTCTTCAGCACCTTGTCTTCAAAGACCTCGTTCATCTTCGCAATCTGGCACGAGAGACACGTGTCGTCCTTCACGGATTTCCAGGTCTTGCCGGTTTTGCTCATTTTGAAATCAAGGCAAAGGCTCATGTCGAGAAAATCATTGCTGAGGCTAAGGCCAGAGCTGCCCTGACAAACCGCCTTTTCATTTTGACCCACGGAAAATTGCCCCACAGCTCTGAGCTGATCAATATCCTTTTTAATTTGCTGATCAATCGGGGAAAGCGGTCGGCCGGGCGTGAGCAAGGGCGGAGCAAAAACATTGGTGCTCGGAAGCGCGGTATCACCGGAGCCAAGAGCAGGCTCCGTGCCGGTCAAGTTGCGAACGTATTGCACTTCATCAAAAGCCGGCGAAACCTTGGCCATGGTGCCCGGAGCTTTTCCCACGGTGCTGTAGTCGAGACTGAGGCCGGAACGATTCGTCGCAGGACACGTTGGGCCAGCCACAACAATGCCGCCAATGCTGGAACCAAATCCGGACGAAGGAGGAAGAGATTCAATGCCCGCTCCAGGAGCAACATTGAACGCAACCTTTCCGGAGCTCTCCGGCAGGGGCGAAGCTACAGGTTGAAGATTGGAAATAAGCGATTCAACGGGTTTTTGATTGTCCTGCGCGAGCTTCGCAAGTTCTTGGTAATTGGAAACGCGTCTTTTTGCGGAGCCGATGAAGCCCGAAGAAGCGGTTGCTTCGGGTCGATCGATGACCAACGGAGATCCGAAAATGAGCGTATCGATGGCTTGAAGATCCAGCAGGAGATCGTAACGGGGAAATACGGAGCCTAGATTGATATCGGTCGGGTTAAGTTCCCCGCCCGTGCGCGTGAAGTCATCGAGCTTGCCATTGGTGAAGGTCTGCATGGCCTCAAGCTGAACGCGGTGTGGATGAAGAAGACGCTGGAGCTGGATTTCGTAGTCGATGTCATGAGAAAACTCCACGTAGCAGGTCAGCAGCCCTTGCTGATCCAGATTCACTTTTTTGGAGACTTGCTTCGTGAGCAGAGCAATGGTGGCCACTTTCACGGCTTCAATGCTTGCCTGAGAAGCCTTCAGAATGTCCATTTTCTTCTTATCATCATCTTTTGATTTCCCAGTAACAATTCGACCCTTTATCTCGCGAATCTGCTCCAGCACTCGGCCGCTCACGATATCCCACTGCCGCTCGACATCCGTGATCTGTGCGGCCTTGATGCGTCGGCAATCATTTTGCAGGGATCCGAAGAGGTTTGGTTGATAACGCTTCACGGGACTGAAAAAGCTTGAAGCGCTTGACTTGAAAAAATCCGTAAAAATCTTCGGGCCGGATCCCGTGGCGGGGGCGATATCCAGAGAAAAATTTGAAATTCCAAAACGTTCCTTGATGCGATTTTCCACGGCGGCATTCGGCTGGCTGACAACGCTCTCGTAGATGCTCATATACATTCCCGTACCGCTGCCTTCGCCCAAACCACGTGCTGCTTCATAAATATCCTTCGGCCCCTGCTCAAGATGAGCAACACCGCTTTGCACGAGTTTCCCTGGAGCTGTGTTTTGAAGTCCTGTGGCACTCAGAGCACTGTTCAGATCCAACGCAGCATGCGTCTCAGCGCCGCTGAGGCAGAGCAGAAGGATGGTGAGGGTGATGATGTGGAGGAAGCGGCGAAGCATGGGGGTTAATTACACTTGGTCGTCGCCACTCCCACAAATTTGTTTGGGAGGCACGAGACCAGCTCTCTTAGAGAAGCGGTACGATCACGAACTTTGACCAGCGCTTCGATAACCTCTTTGAATTTGAGATGGAGAGCGTAGGTATTGAAAAACTGACTGTAAACAGCGATGGCGGTATCGAGCGCTTCTTGACTTTGCTCCGCCTCGATGAGGAGCGCCTGGTCGCGCTGCTGGGAAATGAGCAAAAGGCTTTGCAGCTGGTCGCCGGTGCTTTTGAGGCTCTCATTTTTCAGCGCCTCTTCCGAGAGCTGCTGCCCACTCTGGGCGAAAATAATGCCCACGTATTTTTGGTAGTTGCACATGGCGCGGGCAACCACGCACTCAGGCTTCGGATTTGTGGCATTCGAACAGCTCTTCGCATCTTTTTCCCAGTCCTTCAGCTTGCCCTGAAGCTCGTCAGAAGTTTTGTAGCGAGAGACTTCTGAAATGGCCTTGCCAAAAATTTCCTTGTCGAGAAATCCGTGATATGGAAAAATCTGCGTTTCAAAAAGGCTTGGCGTGAGATCAATGAGGTGCTTCTTGAAATCGATCTGAGAAAACAGCGCAAGGATGGGAGAAGCAGCTCTGGAGGCAACCGACAAAGGGAGAAAAAGTGTTTGTAGTAATCCTGTTCCAAGATTGCTGACCGCCTCGCGACACTTCGTTCCCTCAGCACAGGCGCCCATATCCTCACCCCAGGTGGAAGATTTTCCATATTGCTTCTCGTAAGCTTGGCGGTCGGCTTTGGTCTTGTCTTCAGCCTTTTTGAGCTCATCCTTCACTTTTTGAACCTTGCTGGCAATATTGCTTTCCACGGAGAGATAGCACTGTGTTGAGCCATTCTGATAGATATCATTTTCATCCCCGTACAGCGCAATCTTCTGCAACTTACAACTGCAGTCGATGGGCACCGACACTTTTTCGGCAAGGGCAGGGGTGACCGTACCGACAAGAAGGCTGATCAGAAGACTTGATGTGATGAGAGAGCGGAACATTCGAAGGAGGTAGGAGGTAGATTAATCTGGTTTCCCCACAATGGTATCTCCCAATCGGAAGCTGAATTTGGAAAAATTGCCGACCAGCCGATTGTATTGTTCGATCAACCCGACCAGGCGAGAATTGAGCGAGCGCATGGTGTCGATCATGGGCTGGAGCGAGGTCCGCAGAGTGCTGAGCAGAAGCTGTGATCCAAGGCTATTCAAGAAAGTCTGGAGCAGTTCATCGGACTGCGCTTGGCATTGGGTGAAAAGGCTTGCGCTATCCTGCGGAAAGACCGTCAAATTCACATCTCGACAATTTGTAAGACCGTAGGCCACGACATACTGCGGACTGACATCCGGAAATCTCCCCATCTCATGGCAGAGTCCCCTAAGCTCGACTTTCACATCGTGCCCAAGGTGCTCGACCTCATTGAGCAAGAGATGTGGAGGCATGTTGGTCGAGAGAAGATTACGAAGGTCATGGAAATAGCCATGGGGTGAAGTTTCATCGCGACCCATGATCTTCAGCAGGCTTGAATGCATGTCTGAAGAGCAGGCATCGACAGAAGCGGCGTGCGCGAAAGGAACGGTGAGCGCGAGAAGGAGGCAGATGAGGATGACGGGGAAGCGAGGCATATTAAGGGAAAACGGTATTACTTTTTACATACACTTTATCAGAGTCCTTTCCCATGCCCGTGATCACGGCAAAGAACTCGCTGTCCAGAGCGAGATTGGCCGGCACCAGAGCGAGGCACTTGCAGTGCAAGGATTGGGCGATTTCAATGCCGGAGAAGAGCTTGGGCTTGGTGCGAGGGGCAGGAGTTGGGGCGGTTGCGGAAGCTGAAGGCTGTGAAGCGGAAGGAGCTGGAGAAGAGAGCGCTGTTGTTGTCTGAAGAGTCTTGCACTGAAGAGCGCCCTGAAGTTCGAGGATCCGAGAAGCGCCATAGACAACTTCCGCACGTGTCGCCGCGTGTGTCGGATTCGAATAACCAGAAGGATCAATCATGAGCTTCAAATCCTCATCCGCAGAGGCGAGGTAATTATTCTGTGGATCATTCCACCAGCCGTCTTTGACGCCAAAAATGCGAGAAGACTTCTTACCCTTTTTCCCAAGCGATTCGATGATCATCTTCATCAGCTCCGCGATGTTCACCCCTCGGCCAGGGATGAATTTCCCGAGCGCATTTTCACCACCTTCTTTGCCGCGATAGCCATGCACGATGCCGAGCTTGGTCGCGGTTTCCACGCAATAGTAATACCAATCCGCAACCTTCACGTCGAAGTAGCTGCCGATCTCCGGAAGGTGACCAAGAAGATTTTCTTTTGTGAAGGCAAATCGTTTGAGCGGATCTGAGGCATCGAAACTGCCGCCGTGGAAAGCCAAGAATTCTTCCATGGTCTGCTTGGTGGGGTCGAATTCCTTGGCCGTGGCGTCCGTTGGCTTCTCGCAGTCCTCACAGCGGATCACGGACATGAGCATCTTCAGCGCTTCAGCGCGAGTGACCGCCTGATCGGGTTTGAATTTCCCGTCCTGGTAGCCCTTGATGACGCCGAGGGTGGAGAGATCCGTAATGGCCTGAGCATAGGGACTGGTCTTCGGAACATCGGAGAAGGAGGGCTGGTTTTTGGTTGCTGGTTTCTGGTTGCTGGAAGACGTAACAGGAGTCTGCGTTCCTCCCCCTCCTGCTCCGCCGCGGCGGAAGGGGGTCGGGGGGTGGTCTGCATCCACAATCGCCACCGTGCTCGGCCCTCTGATCTGAATTTCGAGAAGAACTATTTTCCCATCCATGACCTGCCAGATGACCGGCTCAAGGGGATCGGTAAATTCTCTGTGCTGAATCGTGAGAGATTTCTCTGACATGTTCAGTTTCCCATCCGGACTGATCAGAAGAAGCGGGACGTCATTCCTTCGAGATACCATCAACGATCCTCCATCCGCGGGACGTAATTTCAAGCTCGCATCCACAGCACGGACCGTGACACCGGTATCATACGAAGAAAAATCCGAAACGATTGCCACGTCCGTGTCCTGGTCTGGCACCATGCGAACAGCGAATTTTTTCACTTTCACGCCGTTCTCTCGGCAGGAGACACTGAAAACCAGTGAACCATCTTCTCGCAGCATGGGAGTGTTTTCACAAAGTTCTTCGAATTCCGGATTCAGAATCACACGACCATTGGGGAAGAGGCGCGCCACCTTCAGACCTTGCTCGATTACGATATCGGTGCCCGCAATGTCGCTGAGAGCTGGGAGCTGAACCAGGCCCTTGGCATTCGTGCGATAACGATCGCCCTCTCGCGTGCCCAAATCCGGTGTCGTGAGGAGCCAGTCGTCTATACCTGAACGACGGCCCACAATGCCGATGGGCGCGTTGGAGAGCACGGGATTCGTCTGAACCTGGATAATCTTTGCATTCTGGTACAGCTTCTGGTCAATGGAAAGTGCGGGAAGGAAAACATTGAGCTCAAAGGTCTTTGTTTTCACCTGAGTCTCGCCGTTTCGTACGAAGAGACTGAGCGTTCGCTTCCCGGCGGAGTCAAATCCACTGTGCTGGAAGACCGAGCCGGTGAAGAAACTATCCTCGCCACCAATCTGCCAGTGAAAGGAATCGTCGGCAATTTCGCCAATCACAAAATCTCGCCCATTCACACGGACCGGCGTATACAGAGGCACGGAAATCTGCTCAATGCCGGCAATCACCTGAGCGTCAGCGTGAGCAATGTCGTGAAGGGTCCCGGCGCCGAGCACGATCTCCGAATAGCCTCGCTTGCCTTCTCGATCGCGAATACGACCGTAGTAATTGCCGATGGGCACCGTGGCTTCAAAGGAAGGGCCGGAAATATCGGCAAACACCACCTTTTCATCGGGCTGAATTTGGGTAGCCAAACCCTGATCTTTCACGGTGAGCTCACCGGCAAGAAGTTCTCCTGGAAAAATGCTCATGCCCACGCTGAGCGGCGTATCGGAAAAGTCGGTTCCCACGAGCACCTGAGCTCTTCCGGATTGAAGCGTCCAGGTATCGCTCGCGCTCAAGTCCAGAGAAAAGCCGGGCGTGAGCTGAAGTGTCGCTCCTGTCCGCTCATCCTTGAGAAGGGTGGGAACAAGGGCATACAAGATTCCCGCCGGAACGATGTGTCCTGAAAGCACATCCAAGCGTTTTCGAAGCGCTGATTTTGAGCCGCTCTTGAGGGCAGTAACGAAAGGTCTCCTCGTGAGCGCAGGCACATGTGATGTCTTTCCAAACGCAAGGGTCATGATCAGGAGTCCCGAAACCTTTGCATTCACCTGCTCGCCCAAATCGAGCACCCAGGATTCGCCACTCACCGCTTCGACGCCAACGACGCCTTTTCCGCTGAAATGAATTTCTCGGGCAAGCAAGGAAGGAATTTCAAACTGGACTCCGGGAGGGATCGTGAGAAGATCATCGCCATATCGCAGGCGAACTTCTTTTTGCGCTTGGAGCATCTCGCCTTCCGTGAGGACGAGGGTTTTGTCGAGGGAAACAAAAGATCCCGGGAGTTTCGGCTCGTCTTGGTGCAGATAAAATCGGGTGTGATCGGTATCGAGGCGAGTTGCTTTGCCAATGCTGTCCCAGAGCGTGAGCTCGACATCCGAGACCCCAGGGCTGTTCCAGCTCCAGGCAAGGGTGGAAGTCGAGTCGGAATTTCCCTGAGAGGTGATCGGACGCGCGGAAAGTCCCTGAACCTTGGAGCGCTGAAAATCCGCGAGGTCTCGCTTCAACACCGCTCCGGTGTAGGCAGCGCCTCTTTGCACTTGTCCGTCCGAAGTCTTCAGGTACACGCTCTTGTCGTAGGCGAGGAATACATCATTGTCCCAGACATTCACCACGGGATTGTCGAGCGGGTAGTCTTGGATTCTGTCTGGGACTCCCGAACGGATGACCGCGACACCGGTGCTTTCGATGGTATCGCTCTGGGCTGCGAAGAGCTGCTTGCCGGCTTGGTCAAGATTTTGCTTGGCATCATTCAGAGCAATCGAAACCGATGGCTTGTCCACGAGTGCGATCTGCTTCTCCACGAAGTGTCGAGGGTCGTAGACAAAGTCGCTCTTTTCTTTTGATGCTTCTGCCTTCAGCAGAGTTGAGGAACCGTTCACCAACACATTGCCCGTCGAGGCTTTTGAAAGACTTGCAAGCAAATCATCGGGCGCGAGAGTGTTCAGGTGTGAAACTTCGGTTTTGATTTGTGAAAAGGCTTTTTTCAGCTGCTCATGAGAAGCGACCAGAGCTTGCTGTTTGCGAGCAAAAAGAGAATTGAGCGGCGACTGAAAAGAATTGAGTTCCGGAAAATTCAGATTTTCTTGAAATTGCTGTTTCAATTCGATGCGCTGCTGAACCTTTGCCTTATTCACCATGTCCTGAAGAGGTTCTTTCAGGGCGCCATCGAGGCCTTTTTGAGCACTGTCCTTGAGCTCCTTGGTCCACTGATCCATTTTTTTCAAGAATTCATTCATGGGTCTATGATAGTTTTCATCAATCATGCCCTGAAGATTGGGAGCAGGATTGATATTCACCCCAAGCTTCGCCTTGGTCTTCACGTCGATACGGTCAAAGGGGACAAGCTGTGGCATCAATGCGGCGGGATCGATATTGAGCTCCAGAAGGAGATCGATCGGCAGAATAAGACTCAGGGGTCGATTGGTCAGATTCTCAATCTCGGTCTTCAGGACTTTTTCATCAATCGGAATCAAGGCCTTGTTGATGAGACACCAGATCGTGAGAATCGTCTGGATGGTCTTCATAATGGGCAGAAGATTTTCGAGCACATGCGGGACCTCGGGCGCCGGCGGAAGATTCGGGAGATTAATCTTCGGAAGGTCCGGCAGAGGGTCGAGTGGTGGAAGGGTCGGAGGAGGCGGGATCACAAGCGGAACCTTTGGAAGCTTCACGGAAAGGCCCACCTTCAGCTCGCCATTCACGCCGATGTTGAGATCAGAGAATCTCGGGAACTTCACGGTCGGCAGAGCGGGCCAACGGATATCGATGGGTCGCACGTCGAAGACCGGCACCGTAACATTGGCCGCGAGCTTGACGTCCGAAAAATCAAGGCGGATATCCGGCCACTTCGGGAACTGAATGATGGGAAATTTCGGCACTACGCCAAAGACGATTTTGAGAATGAGCCCCTTGAGGGTGAGACGATCCGAGCTGCAGAGTCCACACTGCTTGTTGTAGCCCTTCAGGATATCCACGAGCAAGCGAACCAGGGCAATGAATTCCTGGAAGGTCATGATCACATCAATCCAAGCATCCAGTTTTTTTTGAAAGTCACTCCACCACTTCACGATGACCCGTGTGAGCTGGTCGATGAGCTTGATCACCTGGCCAATATAAAAATCGACGATATTGAGATACTTGGCGAGCTCTCTGGGGAAGGTTTTCCAGGCCTGGAGTGCTTTGATATTTTGCTGAATGCCCTTCACAAAGCCGGTGACATCCAGCAGAAGATTCACCCCAAGCTTGAGCCCAACGCATCGCTTGAGCGCGTCAGCCGTGGGCTGATCCAGGATGTCCGCGAGTCTTTTGATCTTGTCGTCGATGACCGCCGCTGCGGTGTCTTTTGAATCCGGAGTGCTGAACGCGTCCGCAAAACTTCCGATTTGTTCGCGCCAAAAGTCCGAAGTCTCGCCAAGCACCTGCAGGAGCACATTTGCCGTCTCCTGTAGCGTTTGTCGTTGCTCCATGCGTTGGATCTGGTAGCTGAGATCATCATAGCGCTTGTTCAGACGCTCAATGGTGTCCTGTTTTTTCTTCAGCTCATCAAAATAGGCCTTCACCTCCTTATCATCATCTTTGGCAAAACCTCGTGTCGCCATCCAAGCTCGAAGATCTTGCTCCTGCTTGACCATATCCTTATCCACCTGATCGAAGCTTTTTCTCACGTCCTTGAGCTCCTTCTCGGTAAATTTCGACCGACCGCTCAAAACCTCAGCCTTGAGTTTGCCGACAAGATTCTTCTTGGCGACCGTAATATTGCAGGGCAGGTTG
>CAZWLI010000114.1:0-1766 GCA_964634525.1 uncultured Candidatus Peribacteria bacterium
TACCCCGAATGCCCTTCGGAGACCATAAGAAATACGATCAAACGTTCCTTTCATGGACACAAAATCAAAAAAGAATTTTTGGCCACTCCTCCTCACGACCTTTTTTTTAACCCTTTCTCTTACCTTTACATTCCTGATCTTTCAAGGCATAAACCCTTCACCGCTGGTTTCTACCAATATTCTTCTCTTAACCTTGGTGAATCTAAATATCACCCTTGCGGTTATTTTAATCTTATTGCTCTCCCGAAATTTAGTAAAACTCTTTTTTGAAAAAAGAGAAAGAGGAATCCGATTTAAGACAAAACTGATTGCCGCATTTATAGGTCTTTCTCTGATTCCATCGGTGCTTCTTTTTATTGTTGCTTCTGGGCTTTTAACCAACAGTATCGAAAATTGGTTCTCCATCCAAGCGGAGCGTTCGCTCGATTCTTCCTTAAAGGTGGCACAGGATTATTATGAACAGACACAAAAAATAACAAAACGATCCGCAAAACAAATTGCTGCGCGTTTGTCTTCTGACGATTTTTCAAGTCGCGAGAAGGAAAGACTCACTTCATTTTTGAAAGCTGCACGCATCGAATATGAGGTAGAAGCGATTCACGTTATCACACGGGAGGGAACCTTCATTGCTTCCACTTGGCCTGAAAAAGAGTGGGCACAAAGATTTGATGCAAACACCCTTTATCTTGATCTCTCTGAAAAGAAATTAAAGAGTGACGAACCTATCATCGTGGCGAAAGGGAGTCTTCAAGGAGAGATCATTCGAGCCGTTTTGCCGCTTCCACGGCGTGGGGCAGAAGGGGAGGGGTTGCTTGTTGTGGATCATCTGATTCCTTCGCAGCTTTTCGAGAAGATGGAATTGATTAAGAGGAAGTCGGAGGAGTACAAGCAGTTAAAGGCATTTCAGAATCCGATCAAGGACAGCTACCTGCTTTCCTTTTTTATTATTGTGTTGTTAATTATTTTCTCGGCGATCTGGTTTGGAATTTATCTCGCCCGCGGGATTACGGTTCCTCTGGAGAAATTGGCCGAGGGCACCCATGCCGTGGCCCATGGCGATCTTAATTTTCAAATTGATGTTCGGGCCAATGACGAGTTGGGACAGCTTGTGACCTCTTTTAATAAAATGACCCACGATTTAAAGCAAAGCCGAGAAGCCCTTGTGCGGGCGCAAAAAATTGCCACATGGCAAGAAGTCGCCCTTCAGATGGCGCACGAAATTAAAAACCCACTGACGCCTATTTTGCTTGCGACCGAGCGATTAAGAAAGAAATATGCCGAGGCATCTCCCGATTTTGACCGAATCTTTGATGCCTCGACTCAAATTGTGATTAACGAAGTGCAGGGACTAACGACGCTGGTCAACGAATTTTCAAACTTCGCGCGTCTGCCTGCTCCGTATCGTGTCGGTCAAAAAATAGAGCCGATCCTCCAAGAGGTGATTCTGCTTTATCAATCCGGCCATAAAGATGTCATGTTTGAAGTTAAATTTGATCCAGCAACGCCGAATCTTTCTATAGATCATGATCAAATTAAAAGAGCATTCGTAAATCTCTTTGAAAACGCAGTTTCGGCGATGGAAGGGAAAGGGCATCTTTTTCTTTCCACCGCGTATAACGCACAGGAAAAACAGGTTCAAATCATCGTGGAAGATGAAGGCCCGGGGGTGGCTTCCGAGGATATGGACAAACTGTTCCTTCCCTATTTTTCAAAAAAAAAGGGCGGAACCGGTCTTGGCCTTGCGATTGTCCATCGTGTGGTGCTCG
>CAZWLI010000115.1:0-5440 GCA_964634525.1 uncultured Candidatus Peribacteria bacterium
GAGAAATTTACCAAAAAAGAAAAGTCAAAATTTGAGAAGGAAATCAATAAGCTCGGCAATGCTCTCGGGGGTATCGAGAGTATGCGCCGTCCTCCGGACATCCTTTTCGTGGTCGATGGCAAGCGCGATCTCATCGCGATCAAGGAAGCACGCACGCTCCGCATTCCGGTCGTGGGATTTTGCGATACGAATTCGGATCCTCTGCTCTACACGCATTTCGTCCCAGCGAATGATGATGCGATGAAGTCCCTGACGTATTTGCTCGGAAAGGTGGAAGAGGTGCTGAAGTCGGTGCCGAAGAAGAAAATGTAGGCGATGCGAATCTACCATTCGGCCCTGAGCTCACGGTCGAAGGACGAATAATCACAAAATATGGATGAGCAATCACAGAATGATGTGCCTCAGGAGCTGCAGGAGAATAAGCAGGCCAAAGATCTTGCGAATCAAGCGGCAGAGGATGCGCTTCCGAAGCTGAGCAAGGGTGAAGCATTTCTCGCCGGCATTGGCTACATCAGCTTCCTCTGCGTGCTGCCACTGGTGATCATGCGGGAAAGCAAATTTGCGCAATTCCATGGCAAGCAAGCCCTCGTGCTCGCGATTTTTCTCTATTTTTTCGATATTCTTCAGCTCTTCCCTTCTCGCCTGGCCGCCCTCTACATGACCCTTCGAATTATTTTGGTCATCTACTGTTTGGTTCGTACGGTACGAGGAGAGACCTTCAGGCTTCCATTTATCTGTGATTTGTCAGAGAGGTTCAATATTAACATCAACGACGAACAAAATCCGAAATCCTAAGCACCAACGATATGAATATCAATGCAGCCCAAGTTATGGCCCTGCGCGATAAGACCGGTGTGTCGATGATGGCCGTCAAGAAGGCACTCGTCGAATCCGAAGGCAATGAAGAAAAAGCCATTGAGATTCTTCGAAAACGAGGAGAGATGAAAAGCTCAGAAAAAGCTGATCGAGCCACCAAAGAGGGTGTCGTGGCAATGGTGATCAAGAGTGGCAAAGGCGCCCTGGTTTGTCTTCGATGTGAGACGGACTTCGTGGCCCGAAATACGGACTTCATCAAGCTTGCGCAGGAAATCGCGCAGTGGTATTTCGACAAGGGGGAAGCTGCCAGGGAACCAAGCGAGGGTGCCGTCAAAGCAGCGGTGAATACACTCGGAGAAAATATCCAGCTCGGAGAGTGGACGATGTTCGAAGCCCCCGTGGTCGCGGGCTATGTTCATTCGAATCGAAAGATCGCGGTTTTGATTGGTCTCTCGGACGGCATGGAAGATCAAGCTCGAGATGTGGCTATGCATGCGGCTGCCATGAACCCGAAGGTCGTTGCTCCGGAAGAAGTCTCAGCTGAGGCCATTGCCAAAGAGCAAGAGATTTGGACCGAGCAACTGACGAAGGAAGGAAAACCAGCGGATAAAATTCCGATGATCATGAAGGGTAAAGAAAAGAAATTCCGCGAAGATCAAGCCCTGACCACTCAGGCCTTCGTGAAGGACAATTCAAAGACCGTGGGTCAATTTCTCGGAAGCGCAAAGATTGTGAAATATGCGAGACTTGCAATTTAAATGTGGATCCTTAGGATTTTTATGAGCCTTAGGATCGTGAGGAGAAATGGTGCTCCAAAGAGTAAAAATGAATTACCAAAATCAGTGGGTGACGTATGAAGTACGTGTGTATTGATAGAAGGGAAAATTTCGAAAAAAGTATAGGGCTGAGATGAATGATTTTGGAAAGGAAGAATGAAATCGGAACCGGAGAGGCTTGCTTTGCAAGCATCGAAGTGTGTAGATTTCATTCTGACGCTGCGCTTGTAGCTCAGCTGGATAGAGCGTTGGGTTCCGAACCCAAAGGTCGCAGGTTCGACCCCTGCCAGGCGCACCATTTTTTGACGTGCTCAAATGCTTGACATTATAACTATATAATGTTATTATACTTTGAAGTCAGAAATGGCTTCAACAAGATCCTTACTCTTCGATGGCCCAGTTACAGACAGGGCAAAAGCCAGAAAGACATTGGCTTCCGTCGCTATCCCCTTGATGCATTCCGATCGCGCAAGTGATCGGCTCTGCACAATTTCTATCATTTACGTGGTAGAGGGGGGAGGAGGGCGTGTCCTCCTGAAAAAAACGAAAGAATAGTGAGGAGAAACTTTTACTCGCGGGATGAATCTCTGCTACTACCATGAAGCAGCGCTAATCTATCCCATGAGTCATATCAGAGCCCGTGTTGGAGACTCTCCTGCGCGGGCTTTTTTTGAACCGCTCGTCTCGCCACTTTCTGATAAGGAGCATTATTGCACTATTTTAGCATAAATGTCAAGTATTTCCTGGCTCATCCTTTGAAAGGAGAAGCGTTTTACGTTTTCTCTCCCCTTTTCAATAAGCTCAGTTCTGAGCTTCGTATCGGTTAGGATCTTCTCCATAGCCTGAGCGATTGCTTCCGGTTTTTTCGGGTCAAAATACAAGGCGCTCTCGCCAAGCACCTCAGGAAGCGAGCTGGAATTCGACGAAATCACCGGCACACCAAGTGCTTGGGCTTCCAGCGGTGGCAATCCAAAGCCTTCATACAGCGAGGGGAAGACAAAGGCCAAGGAGCCGGAGATGAGTGCTCGCAGCTCTTCGTCCGAGACAAAATCCGTCAGGATAATGTTGGGATTTCCGTTGTTCAGGATTTCAGGATACGCGGGGTCTTTTTTGCCGATGAGAACAAGCCTGGCTTCATACCCTTTGCTTAGGAAAAGCCTGAAGGCTTCGATCAGCTTCAGGATATTTTTATGCGAGCGCAGGACGCCGGCGTAGCAGAAATAAGGTTTACCCCCCAACCCCCTTCCGCCACGGCGGACAAGTGCAAGGGGGGGGAGACTATTGCTGTTCAAAGTCGAGGAACGGATATGAAAGTCTTCAGGAACACCTTCATAAATTCTGCTGATTTTTGCCGGATCAACACGGTACTCCTTCATGAGATCCTTCTTCGTATTCTCCGATACGGCGATCACGTGCTTGGCATGTTTCACGACCTGGCCCATGAGGAAGCGATAAGCCGCAATTTGGAGCTTTTTTTTCAGACTTGGCTTCGGGTGATAGGATTTGTGCGGGTAGTAGTGCAGGGTGAGGTCGTGAATCGTCACGATGAAGGGGCGTCGGTAGAGCAATGGCGCATTGAAATGCGGGAAGTGCATGAGGTCCACGGGCTCTTGATTCAGGAAATAACAAAATCGTGTTTGCTCGGCAATGCTGTAATGAGGAATGTTCACCAGCTTCTTTTGCCAGCGTTCGTTGGGCACGGCAAAGGCTTCGAACTCCGGCTCATTGAAATACAAGATGTAACGGTTCGTTTGATCAAGTTCGATGAGATTCTTGATGAGCTCGAAAACGTAGCGGCCAATGCCGGTAAATTTTGGGCTGTAAAGGCGACAGTCGAGACCGATGACCATTTCAATTGTTACATTGTTACATTGTTGAATTGTTTTTAGCAATTTAGCAATTGAACAATTGAGCAATTTCTTTCATATCGCTGGCCGACAATTGTCCTTCCGCTGTCTTCTCTTCCCCTGCGACGAAGGTCAGGACATTTCCCATTTCCTTCGAGAAAAGCCTCGTGACCACTCCAAGCTCTCCCATGCCAATGATAATGTGGGGGATTCGTTTTTCAGACAACTCAAGCGCAAGGGTTATGAGCACTTCATTATCTTCAAGTTTTTTTACCAGGGTGGCAATTTTCACGACGTCAGCACCTTGTTTCTTTGCCTTGTGAACGATGGCCCACAGTCTTTTTTCCGAAGGTGTCTTTTCAAAATCATGAAAGGAAAGAATGAGCTTTGTTTTTCCAATCCCCTTCTTCAGACGTTTGATTTCCCTGGCATTCGTCTGCAATCCCACGTCGACGAAATCTGCCCCCCCAGCCCTGAGGATTCGATCAATCTTTCCTGCAGATGAACCGGTAAAAAATCCATTTTCTCGCTTATCTTTACAGACAAGCACAATCTTTTTTTTCGTCTTCGGAATCTTGCCTTGGAAGCGGTCCAGCCAGACCTCGCAAGCATCTGCTTGGCTCACCACAGGAAAGGGAGCTGTCAGCACAGGAATGGTCAGAAGGCTTTTCATCGACAAAAAATAGCCTTACGATACTACGGTATTTTTGCCGTATGTTCCAGTCGCTTCACGATGCTCTTTTTTACCTGGGAGCTACGAAATATCTCATCATCTTTGTGCTGGCCGTCATCGAAGGACCGGTGCTCACGATTTTGTGCGGGTTTCTCGCATCGGTCGGAGACGTGAATCCGTTCATCGCGTTCTTCGTTATTCTGCTCGGAGACTTGGTCGGAGATTCCTTCTACTTTCTTCTTGGAACATGGAGCCGAGGCAAGCGAACCTCAAAAATCTTGCATTTTTTAGGCATTACGAAAAAGCGTCTTGCTCTCATTGAGGATCATTTCAACAAAAAGCCGATCAAAATTATGGCGCTCGGAAAAGCAGCCCATGGCATTGGTCCGGTGACTCTTGTCGCCGCTGGAGTGGCGAATTTCCCGTACCGATCCTTTCTGCTCATCAATCTTGGACTGACCGCCATAAAATCATTTGTTTTGATGCTCGTGGGCTATTATTCTGGCCAGGCTTACCTTCAGATCAATGGAGCGCTTGATTGGATTGCCTTCGGCACGATAGCTACTTTTGTCATTCTCTACTTCATTTTTTTGTACTTCACCAAATCTTCTCTGCGTCATGAACATCTTAATCGCAACGGATAACTATTATCCCAATGTCAATGGTGCTTCCATCTTTGCCCAGCGACTTGCCACCAGCTTAAAAAAGAGGGGTCATGAGATTCTCGTCATCGCGCCTTCTCGAAGCTGGTCCCACGAAATCTTCGAGCATGATGGAGTGAAGATCGTTGGCATTCGTTCCCTGCCCCTCAAATTCATTCGAACCCCTGTGCCCTTTTGTATCCGAGGCACCGTTGAGCGAGCTTTCGAAAATTTCAAACCTGACATCGTCCATCTCCAGAGTCATTTTTCCATTGGACGGCATTGCCTGCAGAGCGCCAAGAAGCGAGGTATTCCGACGATCGGCACCAATCACTTCATGCCGGAGAATCTCCTGCACTATCTGCACCTTCCGCTTTTCCTCGAGAATCTTGTGAAAAAGGCTGCATGGGGATATTTACGGATGAACTTCTCGAAGCTGGATGTGGTCACCTCCCCAACGAAGATTGCCGCAGATCATGTGAAGGCAACAGGTCTGAAAAAAGAAGTTCTTGTGATTTCCAACGGCATTGATTTGCGACATTTTAACCCGAAAGCGAGCAATGGAACTCTGAAAAAGAAATTTTCTCTTCCTGATGTGCCACTCCTGCTCTTCGTGGGTCGGGTTGATTTGGAAAAGAATCTCGAAGACGTGATTCGAGCTTTCGTTCCGATGAGTCAAAAAATACC
>CAZWLI010000116.1:0-5644 GCA_964634525.1 uncultured Candidatus Peribacteria bacterium
CGACCGTGTTGGCAAGTGTTTCGTAGACGTCTCGCTCGATTTCGTTTTCAAGAGGCACCGGTTTGCCATCTTCTTCCCTCACTGTCCCATCAGGGTTTTTTGCGAATCTCAATTTTCTCAAATTCTCTTTTGCAAATTGAATCACCTCCGTATCCGCCGGAAGTGGGCTTACCGGAAGCGCATCGATCTCATCCGCAGCTTTCTTCGAAGAAAGCTTGGCCACTCGTAGCATGATGTTTTTGAGCACGGTATCTCGATCGGCGGGCGTCACGGGTTTAGGTCGTGTTGCTGGTGTTTCAAAACTAGTTCCCTTTTTGAATTCATCGAATTCATGCTGAAACTCATGGTCATCTCTGATGATGTACACCTTCTCCAGCTTCTTCAGGAGCAGGGGCTGAGAATCGCGTAGGGAGAGTTTCTCACCTTCCTCGTGAGCTTCTGGTGCATGGCCTCCTCCGCCACCATGTGCTGAAGCGCTGAAGGAGATCAGTCGTTTTGGGATAAATTCATTCATAGAGAAAAACTTTTTTGTTTTTTTATGGTTTCTTTTTGATGCGGGCGGTGAGCTTTTCAATCTGCTGGCTCGACCTCGTTTCCTTTCTTCGCTCCAGCTCTTGTGCGGTCTTCGTCACGATATGGGTAGCGGCGGATGTGATCTCCTGCGATGCCAAAAAAGCCGCTTTTGGAAGGTTTTTTTCGATCTCTGCGTATTCCCTCTCGAGCTCCGCGATTTCCTCGTCCAGATTCTTCGATTCCTTCACGAGATCTTCTCGATATCGCGTGAGAAGGCTTTGGAATTTTTCATAGAGATCCAGATCAAAAGTCCCCTGTGCGATGGAGTACAGAAAAACGACCTTGTATGGATTGGCGATCGGACTCGAGGCGATTTGGTTCGTGATATCGCTCAGCCAGTCTGGCGAAAACGCCACCTCACCTTTTCCCGAAATAATTTTCTTTTGTTTTGGCATATTTTTTTTCTATTTCGTATTACTATACCAAATTTTTTATCTTTTTGCAATCCAAAGCGATGAGCTATCGATAGAATATCTTCTCCCCGTCAATACTGAGATCAATGCGAGAAATCGTGCGCAGATCGAAGACTTGCTTGAATTTATCGAGTTTCACCAATTGCTGCGAAAGGTCGCGACGAAGATCGAAGAGAACCGTTAATTCTTTTGGATTTTTAAGATTCTTAGGATCCTTATGATCCGCCCTCATGGCAAGGCTTAATTCTCCTGCCACCTGAATGTACTGGGCATTGATGACCTTCCCGCCGAGGGTCTTTTCCAGCTCATCCAAGGCGGCGAGGATGGCTTTGATTTCACTTGGTTCAAGGATTTTCTTGCCCACGGTGACATCGAAAACGGGCTTGCTCCCACCTGAGGCGGGCAAGGCTTTCTGGTTGCTGGTTTCTGGTTGCTGGTCACTTGTTGCTTGTTGAGGATTGTCATTTTTTGGAGTGGGTTTTCCCACTGCGATTGGATTGAGCACCAGGTCAAAGGTGGGAAGCCCGAGCTTGCGGCTATCAAAGGCAATAGCCACGCCGTTTTCATTCAAGTAGTACTTCTTCCCCTCATGTTTGAAGACGGCAATGAACGGGAATCCGAGCGCGTCACACTCGATGGACTGGCGGAGGAAATACCGTGCACAGGAGATTTTTGAAATCTCCTGGAAATTCTTCACGATGGACTTTTCGAAATTCGGAATCGAGAAGCCGAGCGTGTTCTTGTCCAGGATTTCTTTTTCAGCGGTTTTTTGAACCTTTTCCTGATTGACATCTTTGTTTTCGGTGGTGATCAGCACGTTTTGGATATGGAGGATCGAAGAAAAAAACACCAGCCAGAAGAGTGCGAGCACCAGGATAGTTGAACCCGTCATGATGAGGAATTTCTTTTGAAAAAGCTGCTTCAGCTTCAGGAAAGAAGTCCTTTTTCGGTGCATGATCCAGCGCTGGCGTGGTTTCACGGCGCGTTGAAAAGAATTTCCAGTGAATCTCCTTCGGAATAATCTCATAAACTTGTTAGCTTTTTTGACAGGCTCAGCCTTGAACCAGCATTCGTATCGACTCTTCTAGATTAGCATCGCTATCCTATCGTTTTCATCATATCAGCGCTTCAAAAACAACTTGTAAACTTTCTAAACTTACATCCTGAATCGGAATCACCTGCGATGATTTCCCCTGATCCTTCATGAAAGCGGTAATTTTGTCCTGATGCGCAAGCGCGATCATCGGAATCTCCAGACGAGAGGCGAAGATGAGTGAGTGAAGACGCATGCCGAGAAGAAGTTTGGAAGTTACAAGTTCCTGGAGGATTGGCCGCAATTCTGTTTCGATGCGAAGATTCGGATCAATCGCTTTCAAGATTTCTCGATCGTCGTCCCCTATCGTAGCAAGCGCCAAGCCGATGATGTCCCAGCCTTCTCTTCTTCTGGCGTTGATGAAGGCTCGCAAGGTTTGTTGTTGGGGTTTACCAAGGCCCCATCGGCAGAGGGCAAAGCAGATTTTCTTTTTTTTGTCATTGCGAGCGACCGAAGGGAGCGAAGCAATCTCGTGCATTTCAGCACCGTGCCCAAGGTCATGGGATTGCTTCGTCGTCCGGCTTCGCAAGACTCCTCGCAATGACACATGTGCGCTGAGATCAGACACTAATTCAGCCCTCAACCCCAGTGACTCGATGAATTCCTTCGAAGCCGTATCTCGGACGCTTATTTTCTCGGCACCCTTCAGAAAGGGAAGAAAGATCATTCTTGAAAAACAACTCTTCAGCTCAAACGAGTTCGCCATGAACTCGTAGGATTTTCCACTCCTTCGGATCGCGGAAAGCTGACGCCACCAGAGGAAAATCGCTTTCCAAAATCGGTCCACCAGGATTCCCCCACCACCGATGACGATTCGGTCGCAATTCTGAAGCAGCTCGGAGCCTTCTCGAATTTCTTGACGATACGAAGAAGAGAAGAGATATCGCATCAGGGAACGGATTCCAGAAGGAAAAAACACATGGGATTTCAGGTCAAATTGTGCTTTCACCTGCTCCGGGTTTCCACAAAAGACAACAAGTTCATGATCCTGGAGGACTTCCAAAAGCCCCATGAGGATGAGGTCGTCTCCGATGTTCTTAACGCCGAAATTGCCAAAACAGGCGATCTTCATATCGCTGCTTATGCCTTTACCTCTTGCGCCACAAGAGCCTCTTGCGCCACGGCTGCACCAGCGCGTTTCGGCTCAAAGCTCTTGTCGATCGAGATTGTCTTCAGGCGGCTTGCGCGCTCCCCACGTCCCCGCAGGTAGCCAAGGCGACTTCGGCGGACTTTTGACTTCTTCAGAAGATCAACCTTCACAATGCTCGGCGAATGAATCGCAATGACCCTTTCGACACCGATACCATCCACAATCTTTCGCACGGTGATCGTTCCTGCAACTCCTTTGCCGTGCTCCATCTTCATAATGAGGCCTTCAAAAATCTGAAAACGCTCCTTTTCTCCGTCCATGAAGCGCTGGTGAATTTTCACCGTCTGCCCAACTTCAAAATCAGGCACGTTCTGCATCAGGGAGGATTTTTCGATATGAATGAGCGCGCTATGCATACTTAGGCCTGAATAACTTTACTGACCGGGGTTTTCAGCTTATTGAGCCCAACCACGTTATCAGGATCTTTGAGCATGTCAATAATAAATCGGTCGTTGAGGCGCAGGCGGTAGAGGAAATCATCTTTGGTCAGGATGCCAAAGCGGATCGATTTGCCCTGCTTTACCTCCGTCTGGAGAAAATCGCTGAGGTCCTCCTTGCTCAAGCCCCCCACCACAAGCAAATCAAGAGTTTTTTCCTTTTTCCCGACAAAAGTTCCGGAAAAAATTACGACCGAAAGATCGCCAAGCCTTTCCATCTTTTTAATCAACTCCTTTTTGGGGTCAGTGCATTTATTGATAATAGATCGAAGCTCCTCCAGGATAGGGAAGTCTTCATTGACGGAAAAATACTTTTTTCGAAATTTGGATCGCGATCGAAGAAGCCCAATTGATTTGAGATTATTCAGCTCACGGCGGATGGAGTTGATCTGCTCACTGAGCTTTCTCGTCAGCTCACGAATGAAAAACTCCTCGTCGGGATTTGAAAGGAAGGTGACCAGAAGTTTTACGCGCGTATTCGAACTGAAGAGCGCCTTGAGCATGGTATTGCAACGAGAATTTTATCGACTACCAAATTTATACACGAAAAGAAAAAGTATTCAAGTGAATAGCGACAATTAGAAGAACGCATCAGCGATTTTTCTTCACTCTGTGAAAGTATTTTTCCTTATTTTTTCTTCAACTTATTTCGAATACAAATATTATTCATAGAGTGAGCACATCCAGCGGTCGAGAGAGAGGCTGAGATCGGCTTTTCCTGTTTTGACCCTCTCATCAAGTCTCGCGAGCGCATGATAGGCCTTTTTCAGCTTCTGGAATTGAAAAAGTCGAGCTTGTCGACCCAGAAATCCCATCTGAAAAGGTCGAAGTCCAAGCCTTCTTTGAATCTGCTCTGGAGATGCTTTCTGGTCCATGAGATGGCGAAATTGTACGAGAAGGCGGATCTGTCGAACCACCATAAAGAAGACTCTCATGCCATCGCCTTCAAATCCCAGCAGCTGTTCAAGGGATTTGAGCAATGTCGGAAGCGGGATTTTTCCAATACTGTCCAGGACTTGGAAGATTTTCCCTTCCGGGGTCGGGCTTACGACCTGTTCAATAATTTTTTCGCTGATCAGGGGTGACTTGAGCAAGCTCAATTTCTCAATCTCCCTTGATATTCGAGCCATTTCCTCCCCGGTCAAAAGCAAGAAGAGATCGAGCGCCGCGCGATCTATGTTTTTCCCCGATGTTTCGAGCCTTTTTCTTGCCCAATCTGCGAGATCTCGGCCTTTCAAGAGAGGAAAATCAGAAATCTGAGCGAGATTGTTGATGAACTTGAAGCCTTTTGTTCTCTGGTCCGGTTTTGAGCTTACAAAGACCGCGATCGTTGTTTCGGGAATGGAGCTAAGCATTTTTTCAAACACCTCCGTTGCCGCAGTGATTTTCATATCCGTGGAAGGAGGATAGTTTTTTATGATGATCATTCGCTTTGTTCCCAGAAAGGGTTCAGAGTTGATGGCATTCGTGATTTTTCTTTCATCAAAGCCTTGCTGAACATCGAAAGCGTCGAGATTGCTTTCTCCATGTTTTTTCACGAATTCTTTTTTCCAGTGTTTCAGTTTTTCTTCGAGTGCTGGAAGGTTTTCGCCGGTGAAAAGAAAGAGAGGCACGGGGAAGGGTTTAGGAGAACAACGCAATCATAACGGAGCAAATAGCTTGATGAGAAGAGAAAGTAGGATAGGATAATGATTGCTCCAGCTTTGGAAGGGTACTCAAGTGGCTGAAGAGGCGGCTTTGCTAAAGCTGTAGGAGGCCGAAAGGTCTCGCGAGGGTTCGAATCCCTCCCCTTCCGCCATCGTCGACATGAAGCCTTCATATCCGCAGACCGCTTACGCGCTCTGCTTCTATTTCGGCTTCAATCTCCTCTTCCAAAATCATTCATCTCATACTTTTTACCTTGTTCAAACAAATATTTTTCTTACAGTCATCAAACATGAAATTCAAAAATCATACACTGATTTTGGCGTAAACAAAT
>CAZWLI010000117.1:0-3536 GCA_964634525.1 uncultured Candidatus Peribacteria bacterium
TGCTCTGCTTGTTTAAGCAGCTCACCAGCTAACCAGACTCATGTCTATTCTCGACGTCACCCTCCGTCAATTCCTCATCTTTGCGGCGTATGCCTTGCCGGCCGTGCTGGTGTGGTATTTCCTTTTTCGCATGGAAAACAACAGGAGCTTGCCGCAAGAAACGATCCGCGACACCTTTATGATCGGCATCCTTTCAGTGGTGCCTTTGCTTCTCTACCAGAGCATCTACACCGGGAAAATTCTCCAGAGCTTGCCGACCTGGCTCACCAATCTTCTTCCGAGCAATATCGCGCAAGCTTTCTCAACTATTTCCGCGGACAATCTGGGGAATATCTTCACGGTGGGTAGCGGAACGAATGTGCTGGGCAGTGTGCTGCAAATGATGCTCGGCTTTGCCAGTCTCGGCGTGCTCTTCGTCGTGGTGATCGGCGGATTCACGATTTTTTATTCGCTCTTCACGAAGCAATCGGCCGTCAATACCTTCAAGGCCCTCACCTCGGAGCCGCTTAATTTTTCCGCCACGAGTTTCATCTTTTTGATCGTGCTCGGCATCGATTTGGCACTTCGCACCTTCACGCCCATTCATATCCGGCCTGGCATCATTGGCTCGACCTTCATCCTGGCCATGCTGGAGGAATACTCCAAGCACCTCTTCGTGCGACTTTTTGATGACCACAAGATCAAAAATATCGCCAACGCCATTGAGCTCAGCATGGTGGTGGCCCTCAGCTTCGCCTTCTTCGAAAATATTGTCTATGCCAACAGCACTCCGGGTAGCTCTATCAGTAGCGTGATCATTGGTCGCTCCGTGACTTCCATGTTTGGCCACGTGATTTTTTCTTCGATCTTCGGCTACTACTACGGCATTTCGAAATTCGCCAAATCCTTCATGCTGGTCGAGAGCGTGGAGACGCATCTGCCGGCCCTCCCCCAGTGGCTCTACAAAATCTTCCGTTTCAAGACCGCGGACTCATTCAAAGCACAAAAAATCTTCGAGGGCCTGCTCTTCGCGACCCTCGCTCACACGCTCTTCAACCTTTCGCTCGAATACGATTTTTTTGTCGGCGCGATCTTGATCCTCGTCGGGGGCGGGTACCTCATCTATCTGATGATCAGCTCCGAGCTTGTCCAGCGTGAGCTCTCGCTGGTGGGAAGCAAAGAAATGCCGCAAGAAGACTTCGAGAAACTCGTGTGGAAGATCTCCGTGATGAAACACCTGCAGGAAATTAAGCGAGATCATCCGGATGCGAAGGAAAAATAATTATCAAATTATCAATTATCAATTTTCAAATAAACTCTTATACTTGAAGAGTATTTTTATTCATATGGAAGAGCAGAGAATATTTGATCTTGAAAAAAGAATGGATAATGTGGCCTTATTTTGATAATTGATAATTCGATAATTCTCTGCGATTCTCTTCACAAATACCTGAGCCCTATGGCGACTCCAGACACCATTGCAATATTAGACTTTGGCGGACAATACGCCCACCTGATCTGCAACCGCATCAGGAGACTCGGCGTGCACGCCGTCATCACATCGCATAATGTAAAAGCTTCGGAGCTAAAAGATATGAAAGGGCTGATTCTTTCCGGCAGCCCCAGGAGTGTGAACACGCCGGATGCCCTCCTCGCCGATCCGGAGATTTTTGAGCTGGGCATTCCCGTGCTCGGCATCTGCTACGGCCATCAGCTCGTAAACAAAATGCTGGGAGGTAAAGTATCGCCAGGAAAAACGAAGGAGTATGGGAAAACAAAATTGTTTATCGATCGCCTTGAAGGAATTTTTAAAGACATTGATAAGCCCCTACCAGCTACCAGCTACCAGCTACCAGCTCTCTCCGTCTGGATGTCCCACTGGGACGAGGTCACGGACATGCCCGTGGATTTCGAAGTGCTTGCCCACACCGACATCAATGAATTTGCCGCGGTCGGGAATCTTGAAAAAAATATCTACGGCATTCAATTTCACCCGGAAGTAACCCACACCGAGCAGGGTATGAAAATCCTGGAGAATTTTGTGAATCTGACAAACGCGAAGAAGACCTGGAGCACAAAAAATTATTTGGAGCAAATAACGGAAGAAATTTTACGAGCAACCAGCAAACAAGTCTTCATGCTCGTGTCCGGAGGCGTCGATTCCATGGTTGCCTTCACCCTGCTGAACAAAGTGCTCGGCCCCGAAAATGTCTACGGCCTGCTGATTGATACCGGCTTCATGAGAAAGGGTGAAGTGGAAGAAGTGTCGAAGGCCTTGGACAAGCTTGGCTTTCACAATCTCCAGGTGGTCGATGCCAGCAAAACCTTTTACAAAGCTCTCGAAAATATTTCCGATCCCGAAGAAAAACGAGCAATTATTGGAAGGACCTTTGTCGAAGTCCAAGCAAAAGCGTTCAAAGATTTAAGCCTCCTCTCCCCCTACAAGCTACAAGCTACAAGCTACCTGCTCGCTCAGGGCACCATCTACCCCGACACCATCGAGTCCGGAGGCACCAAAAACGCCGACAAGATCAAAACCCACCACAACCGCGTTCCGGAAATCCAGACCATGATCGATCAAGGACTGGTCATTGAACCTCTGAAAGAGCTCTACAAAGATGAAGTGCGCGAGCTGGGCGAAATGCTCGGTCTCCCGCACGAACTCGTGAACCGACATCCCTTCCCAGGACCAGGATTGGCAATACGCATCCTGTGCTCCTCCCCGTCTCCTGCCAAGGAGAAGGGGTCGGGGGAAGAGGTCCTGGAAATCTCCTCCTTCCTCAAATCCTACAGCCTCATCGGCCAAATCCTCCCGATCCGATCCGTCGGGGTTCAAGGCGATGCTCGAACGTACCGTCACCCACTCGCGCTCTCCCCTCTTGCTGGCAAATCCTGGAAAGATTTTTGGAACCTCGAAAAACTCCAGGCTCTCTCCACAGAACTCACCAATCGTTTCGGCTCCATTAACCGCGTGATTTTTAACATTTCTTCCCTACCTCCTACCTCCTACCTTCTAGCTCCTAATTCCTCCCTCACTCCCGACCGTATCTCCTTGCTTCAGGAAGCCGACAAAATCGTCATGGACGAAATAAACTCCTTTGACCAGGAAGAAAAAACAATTTGGCAATGCCCGACAGTACTCCTTCCAGACAATGCCCTTGTCCTCCGCCCTATCTCCTCCATCGACGCCATGACTGCGAGCTTTGTTCTGCTGCCGGAAAAAAATCTGGAAAATATTCTGCGAAAACTTGAGGTGCTGAACCCTTCCGCCGTCTTCTACGACCTCACGAATAAACCTCCGGCAACGATTGAGTGGGAATAGCTCTTGACCTCAAACAAGAAATGTAATAATATTATTACGTAATTTATTACATTTTTATATGATTCAAACGGCTTCGGTTACAGATCTTCGATTCAAAACGAAAGAGGTCCTCGAAAGAAGTAAAGACATGGTTTGGGTCTTTAACCATGGGAAAAGAGTAGCCTTGATCATCGATGTCCAGGAAGCTGATCATCTGCTCCAAAACTCTCCTTTCACCTACGCCCCTTTGACGAAG
>CAZWLI010000118.1:0-22386 GCA_964634525.1 uncultured Candidatus Peribacteria bacterium
TTTCTTCAGTTCTTTTTCAAACTTTCCCTGGAGCTTCTTCATAACGGCCGGGAAGAGGTAACAAAAAACAATATCCGCATCGGAGTAGTCGTGATCAAAGATATTCTTCCAGAGAACTTTTCCTTTTTTGCCCTGAAGCCAGAGCCGAAATCTTCCCAGAAGCACCAGAAATGGATTGGCTTCGATACCGGTGGCTCTGACATCTGCTTGCACAAAAGATTCGAGAAGAAGCCTACCGTCCCCTGATCCCAAATCATACACTCGCTCACCGTTCTTCAGCTCTGCAGCTTGGACCATGAGTTTGACAATGCGCTGAGGCGTCGGAACATAGGGCGGTCGGCCTATCAGCAAGCCAATCGTGGAAATCAGCATGAAGATGGTCAGGAGGAGCGAGCAAAGAAGAATGAAGATGGCGAGCGAGAGAAAGAACATGATGCGAAAGATATTTTGAGAATAAGGACAAAAAAGGTACTCTTGAACTATGGGCGCTTAGCTCAGTACCCTTGCCTCATGGACTCTTCCGGCACTGAGTAAGCGCAAGCCGTTCATTTCCTCTCTTCGTTCGTCATTCACGGGCGCTTAGCTCAGCTGGTTAGAGCATCTCGTTTACACCGAGAGGGTCGCGGGTTCGAATCCCTCAGCGCCCACCATCTATTCCTGTTGCACGAGGGGTGGTGGAGCTTCGTCCTGAAGGTATGAAAAAGCAATGAAGGCAACGGCAGGAGCCGCAAACCAAGCGTTGTAGTATTGAATCAGGGATTTTACAAACACGGTGTGAAGCGGCAGCTGTGAAGGATCAGCAACTGCCCCCAAAAACCCCTGACCGCTTGCGCTGGCAATGAAGACAAGGATCGTGCTCATAATAAGCCCGGCGGAAAGAAAACCGAAGGTCGTGAGAATGCCCAAACGCACAAACCAGGAACGGTGATGTCCGATATCGACACTGAAACTTCCGCGCAACACAAGGATCAGGGTGATGGCGACAAAAACGAGAATCTTGAAAATGACGGTGTTTTCTTCTTTGCTCGCATCAAAAAGCTTGATGAGCGGCTGGCTCAGCTGGACGTATTTACTGAGAAGATTGCCAATGCCATTGGCCGAGAGCATCCCAATGTACGAGGACAGGATGATCTTGATGGTGCCATTTTGGCCGACAATGTAAGAGTAGGACATGATGATCACGAAGAACACAATGATCAGCAGGTCCCAGCTAAGAGAATACGGCATGGCCGTATGGTATCACGAAAAAATTCCAGAAAAAAATCCTTTGTCAGATGATTTCATGCTGAGCTTGGCAGTCTTGGCAAGCTCTTGGTAAAGATCCTTTTCTGCTTTCGAGAGCTTCTTCGGAATATCAATGGTAATGGTCACATAATGGTCACCGGTGTGGCTCGAATTGAGCTGCGGAACGCCCTTTCCCCGGATTCGAAAGACCTGGCCCGACTGAGTGCCCGCCGGAATTTCGAGGGTGCTGATGCCATGCACCGTATTCACCTCCACCTGATCACCCAGGATGGTCTGCAGCACATGAATTTTTTTTTCTGAAGAGATGTCGATTCCTTTTCGCTCGAATTCGTGTGAGGACCTCACGCGAATCTGAACGTAGAGATCACCCGGAGCGTTTCCCTTGAGACCTGCGCCTCCTTTTCCAGAAAGACGAAGGGTCGTACCGTCCGATACGCCCGCCGGGATGCGGATTGTAATCTCTTCGTTGGCCCGAAGAATGCCCTGCCCTCGGCAACTCGGGCATGGCTTCTCGGGGATTCGCCCCTCCCCTTCGCACTCGGGACAGAGCGCTCTTGTCTGAATCTGCCCAAGAATCGTATTTTTGATACTCGTGATTTCGCCGACCCCTCGGCAGGTCTTGCAATCCACCATCCTGGAATTTTTCTCAATTCCCTTCCCTTCGCAGGTTTCGCAAGCCTTATTTTTCTTCACTGAAATAACCTTGTCCACACCAAAGGCTGCCTCGAGAAATTCGATGGTGATCACCACCTCCAGGTCCTGCCCACGAGTGGATTTTTTTCGCCTCTGAGGGGTGGAGGCACCTCCAAAAAAACTTTCAAAAATATCGGCAAATCCTCCGGAAGCGCCTTCGAATCCATTGAAATCAAATCCGCCAAACCCTCCTGCACTGCTTCCACCTCCTTGGCCAAACGAAGCGGATCCATACTGATCATATTGACCTCGCTTCTGTTTATCGCCGAGGATCACATACGCGGCATTGATTTCTTTAAACTTTTCCTCAGCGTCTTTGTTACCGCGATTCAAGTCCGGATGGTATTGCTTGGAAAGCTTACGATACACCTTTTTGATGTCGTCATCCGTTGCATTGCGGTCAACTCCGAGCACCTCGTAGGGGTCGCGATGATTCGCCATACGAAAAAAAATATTTACTCCAGTATAGCGTACTAGCACTCGAGTGTCTACAGTGCTAAGGTGCCATGTCATTCCAATTCCTCCTTCATCTTCAAGACCGCTTCCCTTGCCGCTTCCTGATAGGGTTTTTTGCTCTTCTCAAAGGCAAACATAATGCCCCTTGAATTATTCACAATCGCACCTGTGCCGTCCTCTTTGAAACACGGTCGTACATCCTTGGCCGATCCCCCCTGAGCGCCGAAGCCAGGGACGAGGAATATGCTCTCCGGCATGAGCTTTCGAAGCCGAGAAGCTTCCTCGGGAAATGTCGCACCTACGACGGCTCCCACAGAAGAATAACCAAACTCTCCAATCAGATCACTTCCCCAGGATTCCACGAAGTGCCCCATCAGCTCGTAGATCGGAATATTTTCTTGGTCCACCTTGCGATCCTGAAGGTCTCCGGAGCTTTTGTTCGAGGTTTTGACAAGAATAAAAATGCCCTTGTTATTTTTTTTGCAAGTATCGAGGAATGGCTTGATGCCATCGAATCCGAGATAGGGCGACACCGTCAGTGCATCCACGGCGAAATCCCCTTCAGCATCAAGGTAAGCATGAGCATACGCCTCAGCACTGGTGCCAATATCGTTTCTCTTTCCATCGCCGATGACGATCAACCCCTTGTCTTTGGCGTATTCAATGGTCCTGGAAAAAGCCGCCATGCCGTCGAGACCAAACATCTCGTAGAAAGCCATCTGAATCTTCACGACCGGCACCACGTCAGCCACCGCATCAATAATTCCTTTGTTGAACTCAAAGAGCGCGGCTCCTGGCGTTGGTGCATCGTTTCGAATCTTCTCCGGAATCTGGTCGTAGCGCGGATCGAGCCCCACGCAGATCGGAGAAGTTTCTTTGATCTTCGTCACCAATTTATCTGCGAAATTCATAGAATCAAAATAAGTGCTTCTTCCCCAGCGCATCGCGATGGTACTTTCCAAATTCTTTCACTTTTTTGAGATAACTCAAGGGAACCACGGTGCCTTTGGTGCAGCTGGTCTCACCGAGCGGATCGACCACACATTGGCCGCAAAGACCAAATCCGCACTTCATGTAGCGCTCAAGTGAAATCTGCGCATCAACCTTATATTTTTCCGCCAATTTCGCCACCGCCGCCATCATCATCTCCGGGCCGCAAGTCATGATCATGTCATATTTACCACTCTTGAGGAGTTTTTCCAGAATTTCGACATTGAAGCCTTTGTGACCGACGGAGCCGTCATTCGTGGCGATGTGAAGCTTCGTCTTTTTCAGCTTCTTGATGCGATCGGTGTAGATTAATAAATCTTTCCTCCTGGCTCCGATAATGAAATCCACGCTGCAGTTGTCCTTCGCCGCATGAAAGGCGGTGAAATACAGCGGCGCTGAGCCAAATCCCCCGCCAACCATGATGAGGCTTTGCCTTTTCTTCCAGGTGAATTGCGTGCCATACGGTCCTCGAAGCCCGGCCTGATCGCCCTTCTTCAGCTGCTGAACGGCATGAGAGAAAGGGCCGACGTCCGCGATGGTGAGCGTCAGCTCCTTGCCATCCGCGAAAGCCACCGACATGGGTTTTTCATCGAGCCTTGGAATCCAGAGATTCACGAACTGACCCGGCTTGGCGTCAAAATCGCAGTCGAACACGAGCGTGGTGGTCGTGGGATTCTCTTTTTTCGTCCTAAGTATGCGATGCATTCGAGGTATGTCCATAGAATGAGATAATCATATTTTTTCCATTCCGACCAAGCCTCGTACTCGAGGCGCGTGGAGGAATCGCTTAGTTTTGCAAAATCTTATGAGTCTTCCCAATAATCTCCTTGAATGACTTCACCTTATTTTTCTCACACCACTCCACCATCTCATCGAGAATAATTTTGAACGCCTCTTCACCGCGATAGTAGAGAGCTGATCCGATTCCGATCAGGCTTGCTCCCGCCATCATCATCTCAATGGCGTCGTGGCCCGTCGTGATGCCTCCCATGCCGCAGATCGGGACATTTGTAACCGAAGCAATGTCAAAGATATTTTTAATCGCCAGAGGCTTGATGCCGGGCCCCGAAACGCCACCAAATTTGTTGGCCAGGACCGGCTGAGCGGAATCGATATCGATCACCATGCCGGGTCCGTAGGTATTGATCGCGCAAATGCCATCCGCGCCGGCATCCACCACGGCTTTGGCAATGAGTTTAATATTCTCCACATTCGGCGAAAGCTTCACGATCACGGGAATTTTCGTGACCGCTTTCACCATACGGGTCACTCTGGCCGCATCCGGACAGCTCGTGGCGAAAGGCTTTCCATGCTCGTCTTCCACGTTTGGACACGAGATATTGATTTCAATAATCGGAGGTCCGAGCTTGTCGATCTCTTTTGCAATCGCGACAAAATCATCCGCCTTGCCTCCGATGATGTTCACGATGAGCGGCACGCCATTTTTTCGCTTCATGTAGTCGGAAAATTCCTCAATGGCTTTCTCTATCCCTGCATCCGGAACCCCAACCGCATTGATGATGAAATCTTTATTTGCCAAAATTACGGGATTTGGATGCCCCTTGTGCTCAGCAAGCCAGATCGATTTGGTCGTAATGCCCCCAGCTCCCCTCTTCGCCAGATTATCCCATGTGGAAGCCGTCACACCCAGATACCCCGAACACAGCACTAAAGGATTTGGGAACCTGGTGCCGAGGAAAGTGATGCTGGTGTCCATAGCCATTTAGTCTGTGGGCAGTGTAGCACAAATCAATAAAAAAGCTCCAAGCCGGTCCTCCAGAGGCGGATTAAAAAGCTTGGAGCCAGCAGAAGCATTATAGTCCCGCCACTAAGCCAATTACATAATTGCGCGCTTGTTCAACAATCTTAGATTGTACTGGAAATTCATGAGGCTTGCTCACAAAAGCCGAAATTTCTCCTTTTTCTGGTTTCATCGCGAGGCGGAGAGCCGTTATTTCAGCTCCTTTCGGAAATCGAGGATTCGCTGAATTCGCCCATAAAGCAGTTCGTAAAAGGAGTAAAAGTGCGTGCAAAATATTACTTTTTTCCGGTGAAGGCTTTATGTTTTTTGGGTCACCAGAATATCGTGTAATTCTAAGTTCTCCCAAAGCTGCTTCGAGTCTTCCTATGGCATCTATAAGGCTATCTTCATCAATGGATAGAGGGGAAACAGGAGTAGCCTCGGACATAAAAAGTTGAAAAAAAACAAGAAGTAATTATTTAATGCTCCATTGCAATGACCTCATCGAACGTTTTTTCCGGCCTCAATTTTTTTAAAAAATCTTCGGAAGGAATGCACCAAATCTTTCCTTTCTTGAGCGTTTCTTTACCTCGGTAGAGAAACACCGCTGTGCTTTTCGGATAATCTTCCTGGAAGTGCTGCAATGACCTCAAATCATTTGGCTGAATTTTTGTACTGTTTTTAACTTCCATGGCAATAATCCCCCTTTCACCGTACAAAATAAAATCAACTTCCAGTCCATGCTGAGTTCTCCAGAAAAAAAGCTCATCATCATGCCCTGAGTAAGCAATCCAGGCTCGAAGATGTTCAGCAATAAGTCCCTCTAAAGCCGCTCCATCAATCTCTTCCGAACGATCAAAAGGACCTTTTGGACGAAGAGAACGAAAGACCCCCGGATCGAAATAATACCATTTAGGATGAGCGGTCACCTGGCGCTTGGCGCGCTTGGAAAAAACCGGCAACCGAAAGGAAAGAAGAAGGTCCTCCAATATTTGAACATACCCTTCTGCAGTTTTTTGTAGGACTTGGCATTCACGAGCTACATTGCTGATATTGAGAAGAGAGGCATGGGAAAAACTGATCACTTCAAGAAATCGTGCAAAATCTCCAATATTTCTCACAAGACCTTCCATTTGAACCTCTTCTCGAAGATACAGGCCGGCGTATGCTTTCAGAGTTTTTTCCGGATCCGACTGCCCCTGCACGAGCGGAAGAAGGCCATGGCGAAGAGCCTGCTCTAAGTGGAATTGTTGACCAAGTTCGGCAGCCATAAAAGGATGAAGGGTCTGCAGCAGGGCTCTCCCAGCGAGTAAATTCACGCCTGCACGCTTCAGTTTCCGAGCACTCGATCCCGTCATGACAAATTGAAAACCTTTGTGCTGCTCGATCATGATATGAACACTATCGAGAAGCTCTGGAATTCTTTGCACTTCATCGATGATGACGGTCTTCACCTGAGGATGTTCTTCAAGCATTGTTCGCAAATCTTCCGGTTTTCCCTTGAGATGACGATACGTCTCCTGATCGAGAAGGTCGATATGAAGAGCCTGCGGATACCGCTGCCGAGCCCACGTTGACTTCCCAGTGCCACGAGGACCAAAAAGAAAAAAGCTTCGGGAAGGAGGCGCCAAAAATCTCTTAATCGATTCCATTTTAAGCCTTAATTTAGAATTAGCACTTCTAGATTATCAAATTTTCTTTGTCATGTCAAATAAGATCTTCCTTCCGGCTTTTTCCTGGGATTTCTGGAATAAACAAAAAAGCTCAAAGCTGACGATCCCTCAAAAGGTGAATAATCTAAAGTTTCTAAACAGCTGAGTTTTGGAATTTTTTAAAATCTTTTATGGATATGAACATCTATAAGAGTTTCTATATCTTCAGCCTGGTAAGCACTATTTATTTTAACAGTTAGTTTTTCTCTAAATTTCCTATCCTCATCACTTTTCGCAAAATCAGGATGATGTTTTATTAATAAATTTCTATAAAGCTTTCTCAATTCCACAAGATTTATTGCCTTTTCGTGGGGAAGATTTGGTAATGGTGTTTTTTTAATATCTTCATGCTGTTGATTTTTTTGACGAGGAGGCGGTGAAGGAGGAGGCGATTGAGGTATTTCATATTTTTTATTGATTTTTCTGTAATCAAGCCATGCAAGAAATCCAAGTATTATTAAACCTAGTATTCCCGATCCACTATTTTGTTTTCGTGCCATAAATGAGGCTTTTAACAATTAGCAATCATATTTTCCTATATTTTCCAATACAGCTCTCCCCCAGCTTTGAACGGCACCACGCCAAACTGCTCCTCTGGCACTGTCCAGGTTTCTTTTCGGAGGGTGATATTCTTCGTATTCCTCGAAAGCTGATAAAAATCAGCGCCAAAATGTGATGTAAAGGCTTCCAGACGATCTAAACAGTTGTTTTTCTCAAATATTTCAGCGAGGAGAGGAAGGGCAACGGGAGTGGAATAGATGCCGGAAGGTGGATTTCCCCCTTCTTTCTTGGCTTTGAGGTGGGGTGCGCTATCCGATCCAAAGAAAAACTTGGGATTCCCGCTTACCATGGCCGCCATCACGGACTTCCTGTCAGCCTCAGACTTGCAAACAGGTTTGCAGTGCAAAAATGCGTTGCCTTGAACTTTTTCATGCGTCAAGAGTGGATGATGCACGGTAATCGTGGCGGCGACGGTCTCAGGAAGCTTTTTGACCATTTCAACCCCCGCTTCGCTGGAAACATGCTCGAGCACGATGCGGAGTCGAGGAAAATTTCGCTGAATTTTCTGAAGCATTGGCAAAAAATCCTTTTCAGCTGTCATTTCAGATGACCCGGGAAGCTCTCCGTGCAGACAAAGGACAAGGTTTTCTTCTTGCATGGCGGCAAAGACCGGAAAAGCCATTTCGATATCGCTGATGCCGTCGTCTGAATTCGTCGTGACTCCTGCCGGATACAATTTCCCGGCGATGGCTCCGACTTTTTTCAAGTCTGGAATCATGCGTGGAAGAGTTTCGGCAACGATCTTGAAGGTCATCAGAAATTGAAGATCGCTCCCAACCGCCTTAAGGTCAGAGCGGTAATCCATCACGCCTTCCGGAGTTGTGATCGGCGGCAGAGTATTGGGCATGACAAGAACGCGCGCAAAAAAATTTTCGGTTTCCTTGACCAGGTCTTTCATCAAAGCGCCCTGGCGCAGGTGGATGTGAAAATCATCCGGTTTGATGAGGGTGAGTTCGGTCATGTGCTTTGCTTATTCCACCAATTCGGTGGATCCTGACTGAATTCCAAGACCATGGCGACCTGAGCATCGGTCAAATACCCTTGTTTTTTTACTTCATAAAGAAGACCCTGAAGGTTCGTCAAGGTTTTGAGAGGAATTTTTGCTTCTTCAAAACTCTTTTTCGAGACCGCCATTTCGTAGGTCAGAATTCCCAAGACTGCGATGACCTGCGCTTTTCCCTCTTCTCTCAGGACATTTGCCACCTTGATCGCGCTTCCGCCAGTGGAAATAAGATCCTCGATCAGTACGACTTTTTTTCCTTCTGGAAGTAGGCCTTCGATTTGCTTTCCGGTACCATGAGTTTTTGGCTCGGGACGAACATAGACCATCGGAATCTTCAGCTGATGGGCTACAAAAGCTGCCCAAGGAATGCCAGCCGTAGCCGTCCCAGCCACGTAATCAGGCTGCAAAGGCTTGATGAGATCACAATAGGCATTGACGATTATCTCCCGCTCCTGAGGAAAAGAAATTAACGTTCGGTTGTCGCAGTAGATGGGAGATTTAATCCCCGAAGTCCAGGTGAAAGGCGGATCTACGGAGATCTTGACCGCCTTGGTTGAAAGAAGAATTTGAGCGATCTGAGATGAGGTATTCATACATTTTATCAGTTGCCTGGAGGATACCGGAATTTTTCACCTGGCCCAAGGCATTCAGCAACCTTCTTCGGAATAACACAAAAAAATAGTTGTTCAAAACCTACATCTTCAATCTCTTGCTGAATATTTTTCTTCAGCTATCTTAAAATGAAATAGAAAAAGTTCATTGAAATTTCGGTCTGCTTCTCACTCGAAAAGTAAGAGGCGAAAGAAGTGACTTTCCCCTTCAATGGGGCCCAATGTCTCACCCGAGTCACCACAAAAAATTATTGGGATGTATCCTGAGCCCGTGGGCTCGAGATCTTCACCATACCGTCCGCCCCAGGCGGACTTACAACACATTCGGCGCGGCACCTTGGAGTCAACTTCTTTCACCTTTTGCTTTTCAGAGCTCCGCACCTGACCGGTGCAGAGCGGCTCAGCCTCCAACACATCCGCTGGCGGCGGATAAGGTCACCTTCCGATCCCCGAACCCCCTTCAAAGGGAAAGTGATCGGGAGTGATAACAGTCCGGTATGACTCAAACTACCGCATGAAAAGCTAAAACCTGGAACTCGTCATTCCAAAAAACCAATACCAAGTGCCTTCAAATCAATATCCATATTCGATTTGAAATGGCCTTCTTCAAAACTTCCTTCGATTCATCGGAGGATTTTTTGTTATGGTGGTCTCGGCGGGAATTGAACCTGCATTTACCCCTTAGGAGAGGGTCGTTCTATCCGTTGAACTACGAGACCGTAATGCTAGATAATCATTTTTGCAGCTTTTTTCAGCTCCTTTTCAAACTTTCCAATCGTACCAGCATCCAGATAGTCGACGAAAAGTTTGCCATCCAGATGATCGATTTCGTGCTGCACGATACGAGCATTGAGGTCTGCGAGCTTGAGGATTTGCTCTTTGCCACGCTCATCGAGGTATTTCACGGTGACAGCTTGGTAGCGCTTCACCGGAGCAAAAATCTCGGGAAGGCTCAGACATCCCTCCTCTCCCCAGACTTCGTCTTCCGAATGATCGATAATCTCCGCGTTGATGAGCGGCACAATGGCAAATTTCTCTCCCACTTTCTTCCCATACTGAAAATTCGCCAGAAGAATGCGCTCACTCACCCCGACCTGGGGCGCCGCAAGTCCAAGGCCCTGGGAATCAAGAAGGGTTTCCTTCATATTCTTGATGAGCTTTGAAGTATTCTTTGTGATCTGTTTCACCGGCTTCGCCTTTTTTCGAAGGATTTCATTTTCGGGACCAGTGTAGATTGGTAAAATCATGATCTCGCTTTTAGCTTATAGGTGTTAGCTTTTAGGAAACGCAAAACCATAGTGAGTGTAACAAAAGGCTGATAGAATGAAAACTCTTCAATTCTTTGTTGCTATGAGGCTAACGATCATAAATAGCTCTGCGAAAAAAATATCTGTTAAAAAATCGTTCATCCGCATTGGAAAATTGGTTGATAAAGCCATTGGAACCCTGAAGGGTCAGGTGAATATTGTGCTGTGCGAGGACCTTGAAATGCAACAGCTCAATCGCGACTATCGCGGCAAGAATAAGCCAACCAATGTGCTGAGCTTTAAGTATTTTTCGGGTGAAAAAACTTCGGACGACGAACTCCTGGGGGAAGTATTTCTCGACATTGAGGAGATCCAACGTCAACAAGATGACCTGACGACATTATGTGTTCACGGACTCCTCCACCTGAGAGGGTATGATCACGAAAAAGATCATGATTACCGTATAATGAAATTGCTCGAGGAAAAAATCCTAAAAAGCTTTTGTCAGAGCACGAAATAATGAATACATTTTGAGTACGGTCATGAGATATTGAAAAAAAAGATCATAAAACAATTTTTCTGGATTGCAAAAAATGTGTTCATTTTTTATACTCGGAAATGACCTTCGTTTTGGAGGCAAATTTCATTTGTGCTTGTGGCCAAAGAGCAGCTTATCGCGGGCATCGACATCGGCGGTTCCAAAATCCGCACCGTTATTGCCGAATACGACCAAGAGACCGAGATGCTCAATGTGATTGGGGTGGGCATGAGCGATTCTCATGGCATCCGAAAAGGAAATATTGTCGACATCAACGAAACCATCAAAAATATTTCTCATTCCCTCGAGAACGCCGAACGCATGGCAGGCGAGACGATTGATAGTGTTTTCATGAGTGTTTCGGGGAATCATCTGAAGGCCATCCCCTCTCGTGGGGTTGTTGCCATCAGTGGGGCTGAGATCAACAACGAAGACGTTGCTCGCGTCATCGAAGCAGCCCAAACGCTTCCTCTCCCGATGAATCGCATTATTATCCGTGTCGTCCCGCGACTCTTCACCATCGACAATCAGGAAGGAGTCAAACAGCCCCTCGGAATGTCGGGGATTCGCCTCGAGGTCGATGCCGAAATCATTACTGGGGTCGGACCAATCGTCAAAAATCTCGAAAAGTGTGCGCATCAGGTTGGGATTGATATCGAAGATTTCATTCCAGCGTCTCTTGCCGCTGCGGATAGCGTCCTTTCCAAGCGTCAAAAAGAACTTGGAGTCGTGAGTGTGGATATCGGGCTTTCGTCCACGAGCCTGTGCGTGTACGAAGAAGGGGTGCTGCTCCATACCTGCGTGCTTCCCGTGGGTGGAGAAAATGTGACGAATGATATTGCCATCGGTCTGCGCACCAGTATCGACAGCGCCGAAAAGTTGAAGATTGAATACGGAGCCTGCAATCCCGCCAGCGTGAGTGACAACGAAGAGATTAATCTTTCGCTGATCTCTCGTGTGGACACTCACAAGGTGGGCAAGAAACAAATGGTGGAGATTATTGAGGCGAGATATCATGAAATCTTCAGTCTGGTGCGTGAAGAACTCGCGAAAATCGATCGCGATGGCAAGCTCCCGGCTGGGGCGATCCTCACCGGCTCTGCCATCAAAATCCCCGGCTGTCTTGATCTCGCACGCAATGTTCTGGGTCTCCCGATCCAAATGGGATTTCCGCAGAATATCGAGGGTATCGTGGATCGCATCGATGATCCTTCGTTTGCCACCATGCTGGGGCTCATCACGGTAGGTATCAAAACAGAACGAGCCAACCGGTTTAGCTTTCGCAGCATGGGCTTTTCCAAGATGTTCAAAGGCGTTTCTACTTTTTTCAAACGCCTGATTCCTTAATTATTTCATTTTTCAGCCATGGGCTGATCCGCCTTTGGTGGAAATTTTTAACCCCCTCTCTTCTATGGCCGACGAACTCCGAAAGATTCTCACCGGAAAAAAAACTTTTTCTCGTCCGACACCGAAAATTGATATCATTCCGGATATTACACCCATGGCCAAAATCAAGGTGGTCGGGATTGGAGGAGGCGGTGGCAATGCCATCAACCGGATGATCGACAGCGATCTCACGAATGTGGAATTCATGGCCATCAATACCGATGCACAGGCCCTCTATTACAATAACTCTCCGCACAAGATCAATATCGGAAAGGCAACCACAAAGGGTCTTGGGTCAGGATCAAACCCCGACATCGGAAGGAAGTCAGCGGAAGAATCTTCCGAGGAAATTCGCGCAGCTCTTGAGGGTGCGGACATGGTTTTTATCACGGCGGGTATGGGTGGCGGCACGGGATCCGGCGCAGGACCGATGGTGGCAGAAATTTCCCGAGAACTTGGAGCGCTCACCGTGGCGATTGTTACCAAACCTTTTTCGTTTGAGGGAAGCCAGCGAAGGAAGCAGGCCGAGCAAGCGCTTCAAATGCTCAAAGAACGTGTCGACACTCTCATTGTCATTCCGAATGACAAGATTTTGACCGTGATCGACAAAAAGACCCCGATGGTTGATGCCTTTACTATCGTCGATGATGTGTTGCGGCAAGGAATTCAGGGCATTTCGGACCTCATCACGATTGGCGGCCTCATCAATGTGGACTTTGCCGATGTGAAGACCATCATGCAAGGCGCAGGTTCTGCGCTGATGGGTATTGGCTTCGGTTCAGGTGAAAATCGTGCCGTGGAAGCCGCTCGTGCGGCCATTGATTCTCCACTCCTGGAGGTCTCGATCCAGGGCGCTCGAGGCGTGCTGCTCAACATTACGGGTGGGACGGATCTCTCGATGTTTGAGATCGATGAAGCCGCTCGCGTGGTCACCGAATACACTGCCGAAGATGCGCACATCATTTTTGGCGCGGTCGTGAACGATGCTTATACCGGAGAGATCAAGGTGACGGTCATTGCCACGGGCTTTGACGAAGAAGCTCAGCTGAAGGCCATGCAGGATCAGGAAAGCAAGAATCTCGCGAGTCGGTTTGGCATCTCACCTCTCACGAAGAAAGCCTTCGGTCTCGGCGGAGTCTCCGCAAAAGATCCCTTTGGCAAAAAACAAGCACCGAATCGTCCCATGACCAAGGAGGAAGAGCTGGAGATCCCCTCCTTTATCAGAAAGAAGGTGAAGTAAAGAGTTTGAGAAACTCTTTTCCATAATTTTGCTCCTGAACACGACGGTCGAGGAAATAGAGCTTTCTCTGCGAGTCTCGCTTCGTGAAGGTAGAAATAATCTCCAGAAGGTTTTGTTGAGCCTTTGGCAGGGCGTAATTGAGAAAAGCATTCGGAACCTCCGCACTACGGGCTTGATGAACGGGATTTCCCGGAGGATCAAAAGGAAGACTTACGAGGAGAATATTGTCAAAGTCCAGAACTTCTGGAGGAAATACCCGAAGATTGCGGTAGCTGAGGAAGATTGCTTTTTTTTCATGAGCTGAGCTTGTGTAGCGATCCTGCAGCTTGCCAATGCCGCCGCTAACTTCTTCGCCGATCAGAAACATATCTTCCGGGAGTTTCTTCACGAGGTCGAAAAAATAACGCTTCAGGGTGCTTTTCGAAGAAAAAATAACACCGGTATTCCCCGGAAGATGAGGAAGCTGCTCCTGAAGATAGCTGATGAGGACCGTGTGATCACCGAGCTTCTTGCTGCCCTTGAGAAGATCCAATTCCGGCAGCACGGTGGTGATCGGAAAATCTTTTGCAATCTTTTGAGTCGTGAACTGAGGAAAGGCCGAAAGACTTTTCCCCGTGGTACTGATCACCGTGCAGGGAATTTTTTGGAAAAGGTTTTTGTCCAGAAGGCCTTTCACCGAAAGCGGCGCAAGCTGAAGGCTCACTCCCCACTTCGGATGCACGGTAAAGTAACGGATCCATGAGGAATCGTGGGATTGGAAAAAAGCCTGATAATATTTGAGGTAAGCCTTGAGATCCTCTGGCGCTTCTTCCTGAATCTGGAGGATATCTGACTTCAGCCGAATAAATTCGTTGCTGTTGCTCATCTGCGTTGTCAGGATGACATGTTCGGGAAAGGGGGAAGAAGGCACGAGTTGGTTCCCCAGGCGAGTGACAGTCTCAAACAAGCTCTTGCCCGCGTTCTGCCAAGCAGGGTCTGAAGACTCGGCCATCCAGTCTTCCAGACGCAGCGATTTGCCAAAGACCGTCGTGGCACTATCCTCCAAAAGGTGGGGTTCCAAGATGAGAATGCGCTCAAAGGATTTGAGAAGTTCTGGCTCCGCCAAAGCCTGGACATGGCTCATGATGAGGACCTGAGAAGAAGCCGCCTTCTTCACGGCCTGGAAATAAGGAGAGCTAACATCGTTTTTTTCTAAGTTGTTGAGGCAAATCTCCTTCCACAGCTCTCGCTCCGGATGGGAGAGTACAAAATCTTCTTTGCATTGAGCTTCTGGCAAAATGATTCTTTTGAGGAGGAAGGTTGTTTCCGCTTCGCTCAGGGAAGACTTTTGCAGCAAAGCAGTGTACTTTTTTTCCGAAAGGTAACTGTGAGGCTGTCGAAGAAAGAAGGCGTTGGGAAAAGCCTTCTGAAGCTTGGTAAGCGTGTGCGTGTAGGCCGCGATCGCTATCGTCTTTTTTTCCGAACGAAGGCTCCAGGCAGCATCGACAGGATCAAAACCGTGAATATCAAAAAGAACGTGTTGTGTCGGATCGGAAGCGCTGATTCCAGCAATCTGAGCGTGCTCAAAAGGTTTGCGAGGCGCGAGACTGAAGGAAGGAACTGCAGAAACTTTTTCTTCGAGGAAAAAATCAAGCAACGGCCATCGTGATCGAGTCCGGAGCTCTTCAATCTTCTTTCGCTGATCGACAGAAATCGAGAAAGGGCTTTGAATCAGCTTTTTCCAGAGCTCGTGCGCCGCGAGAACATCACCCATCGCTCGATGACTGTCCTCGTGAGCAATGCCAAAGTATTTGGTGTTGGTCTCAAGGCTGTGCGATGGAAGCGTTGGGAAAAGAAGATTGGAGAGGGTATAGGTATCGTACAAAGGATTGTCTTTTATTTTGAGATTTTTCTTCATGAGAAAGCTCCAATCGAAGAAAATATTGTGGCCAAGGAGAGGGTCATCTCCGATGAAGGTTTCCAACTTTGAAGCCAGGGCGACGAAATCCGGCGCCTTCGCAAGATCGCCGGCATGAATGCCGGTCAAATACGAAACAATTTCAGAAAGTTCAAGCGGGGTATAGACGAAGCTCTCAAAACGATCCACGATCTCACCATTTCGAACTTTGACCGCCGCAACTTCTATGATGTCGTCCGTCAAGGGATTGAGTCCTGTGGTCTCGAGATCAAGCGCAGTGTAATCGAGAAAGTTTTGCATGAAAAAAGGATTCAACTATGATGCAAGAGCACGGAAGCATTATGCGGTATCAATCATCATCGAAACGTTTCGGAAGTCGATTTCCATGGAGCCGAATGGGGGTCCTTCAGTTTTTCTTGATCTTGTTGCTGCTGGTGCTCCTGGGAAGACTCTACCAGCTGCAGATTCTTCATTATCAGCAATACAGTAGCTACGCCAAGCAGCGAATGGAAGACAAAATCATTACCGCGAGCCGGGGTAGAATTCTTCTGAAAGATGGTGATCAGACCTATTTTGAATTGGCCAATAATGTTTCCCTTCAGCTTCTCTATGCAGACCCCTCCTTGATCGCACTGCACGTGAAAGAAAAAGAAAAACTCATGATGGAGAATCCTGAGCGGGCAAAAAAATTAATTGCCCCAGGACCCGAAGAGATTGCCAAACAACTGACGCCAATTCTTTTTGGAATGATTAAAGAGCGATCAGCCTACTGCGGCCAAAATGCCCTCTGCATGAGTCAAGTTCTCGACGATGCTTTTTTTGAAGAGAAACGATACCGAGAAAAAACTGATCCGACGTTCCAAATATTGCCGGCGGGGATCAAAACCGAAGCCGAACTTTCTGCTGAATATATTTCGGATCTCACCCAAAAACTTTCCCAAACGATCCATAACCAGGTGACGCTCAAGATCATGCTGGGTCCCGACACCATTCAAAAAATCGGTGATCTGAAGCTTCCCGGCATCAAAACAACGAAAACAACCGTTGTTGCCATGCCCAAATTAATCGAGAATACCGAAATGACGGCAATGGCACTTGAGCCGCTTCTGAAAATCTCGTTGGAGGATCTTAAGGCTTTATTCACAGAAAAACCAAATCATTATTTGAAGATCAAGAATCGCATTGATTTTCAAACCGCGGAAAAAATAAAAGCATTGAAGATCAACGGACTCGGGTTTTCTGATGAACACTGGAGAAATTACTCAGAACAAGAACGTCACCCCTTTGCTTCACAGACTCTGGGTTTTTTGGACCACGGATCACAACCCATTTATGGCATCGAAAAGAGTATGCAAGATCTTCTCGCCGGCCGTACCGGTCATATCCGCGGTGAAGTTGATCTGCGAGGGCGAATGCTCACCGCACGCGGAAATTCCATTGAAATTGCCGTTAATGGAACGGATGTTGTGCTGACGCTCGATCATGTGATCCAAAAAAAGGTTGAAGAACTCTTGGAGCAGCAGGTCAAAGAATCCCAAGCCGCTGGAGGAGAAGTCCTCATTCAGGATCCTTTCACGGGTCATATTCTCGCCATGGCCATTTCGCCCGGATTTGATCCCAATAATCCCGGAAGCGCCTATGAAAAAGAGCCCATCTCTCTGAGACCAGAAGAAATCGCAAGCCTTCAGGAGACGACGGAAAATGGAGAGAAACGTTATTTTCTACCGTTCAACCCCGGCTATAAAATAGAAGTTTTTAAGCAAGCGGATGGATCGGTGCTTCGATATCGAAACAAAGAAGGTATCCGAGTGTATAGAAACAGCACTGTCTCCGACATTTATGAACCCGGGTCAGTCCTGAAAACAATCGTGATGGCGGCTGCTATCGACTCAAAAGAAGTTCGGCCAAACGATATCTTTCATGACACCGGACCCCTTCAGGTCGACTGTCATTCGGTCAAAGGCACGGACAAAGATACGTGTGATTACACGATCAAAAACGCCACCAATCAGTATTTTGGAGCGGTGACGATAACCCAAATCTTGGAGAAATCCTTGAATACCGGCATGGCTCACATTTCGAAAAAGCTCGGGCCTGCCTTGCTCTATGACTATCTGAAAAATTTTGGATTTGGTGAAAAAACCTTCATCGAACTCCCCGATGAGCAGAGCGGCAAATTACCCCACTACCGCAATTGGGTTTCGGAAAGCGATATGATTACGAAGGCTTTTGGTCAGGGCATTGCGGTAACTCCGATCCAGCTGATCAACGCACTGTCGACCGTGGTCAACGGAGGTCTTCTCATGCAACCGACCATCATTGCCGGAACACTGGATGAATCAGGGCATTTTTCGCCCCATGAACCGAACATTATTCGACGTGTCATCCGAGAAATGTCGTCGGGCGTTATGAAAGCCATATTGGTGAGCTCAGTTGAACGAGGCTACGCTCAACGCGGAAAAGTCGATGGCTACAAGGTGGGAGGAAAAACCGGAACCTCCCAAATTGCGACGAAGGGTCAATATGAGAAAGGGGAAGGATCCACCATTGCCAGCTTTGCTGGATTTGCTCCTTATGATCGTCCTCGCTTTGTTATTCTGGTGAAGATCAATCGACCACGCACAAGTATTTGGGGGGAATCCAATGCCGGACCTCTCTTTAAAAATATTACGGAATTTCTTCTCAACTACCTTCAAGTTCCTCCGGAAAATGAAGAAAAGGTTAGTTCTTCCCAAGACTCAGCTCTTCCTCTCTCCGTTCATGAATTTATCCCGGACTGATGGTTGCGTATAGTAAATAAATATGCTATAATTCCATGATTGCTTATACCTGCTTTCATGGTTGTCCCCCAATCCATAACGCTCTTGCTTCTGGCGATTCTTCCGGCGCTGGGATGGATCGTGGTCTATCGGTATCTCGACAGCCGAGAGCCCGAACCGCTTGCTCCAACGAGTGAGGCGCTTATTTTTGGCATTTTTTCAACCTTTCCGGTCTTTTTGATGCAATTTCTCTTTACGACCTTCCCTCATTGGAGTCTCTCCACTTGGCTTCAGGGCAAAGTTTCGACACCGGCGCTTTTTTCGCTTTTTTTCCTGCTCTTTGTGGCGGTCATTGAAGAATTCGTCAAAGGCGTGGCCTTGATATGGCTTATCAAAAAACAGGAGAAAAATTTCAATCAGATTGTGGATGGTATTGTCTATGGGGCGCTGGTTGGGGTTGGATTCGCCATCGCGGAAAATATCTATTATTTTTCCAAGGCCGTGGAGGTTTTTCAGTACAATCCAAATTTCTGGGCAATCTTTACCATTCGTTCTTTCGGGACCATGCTGGCCCACACCATCTTCACCGGGTTCTTCGGCTTCTATTTTGCCAAATCCTATTTTTCGCCCTTGATCGACGAAGCCAGTAAACAAGAAAAAATCTGGCACCATCTCAAGCGAAATTTCCGCCAGGCAATCCGTCTTCACGCAACGTTCTTTCATCTCATGCCCAAAGAGGAACACGATCAGTGTGTCTTCAATCGCAACGTGATGATTCTCGAAGGCTATGTCATCGCCGTCTTTCTGCACCTCCTGTACAACGCACTCATCAAAATCGAACTTTTCGACAAAAGCTGGACTTTCCTTATTATTCCACTTGTCTTCGTGGCCGCCTGGTGGATTTGGAGCCGGTTTTTTATGAAGCTCTACACGCGCGTTATCGAATACATTCAGATTCGAAAAGATCTGTATCACTTTCGAATTCACTAAGATCGAAATATTTTGTATGATCATGAGGCTTGTTAAGCCTCTTTGTGAAATACTCCCTCGAAGTTCACGGCTGCCAGATGAATGTCTCCGACGCTCAGCGCGTCGCAACCGTCTGCGAACGCAATGGCTATGAAGCTGCAAAAGATTGGAGAAGCGCTGATCTCGTCATCTATGTGAGCTGTTCGATCAAGCAAAAAGCCGAAGACAAGATCATCGGCCACATGCGTGAGCTCTCGGAACTGAAGCGGCAATATCCCAACCGTCGTGTTGGCATCACGGGCTGTATGGTGCGAAAAACAAGTCAGCGTATCGATAAAATTCCAGACCCCCTTTTGAAACAACTCTCGGTGGTGGATTTTGTTTTTCGCATGGAGGATCTCGATCAACTCGACTATATGCTCCGAGAAAAAACTCCCAATGACATCGGGAGGAAATTTGGCGATCCGGAGTATTTTCGCGTGAAGCCAAAACTAACGACAGGCTTCAGAGGCTATCTTCCCATTATGTCCGGCTGCGATAATTTTTGCACCTTCTGCATTGTCCCCTACTCGCGCGGACGCGAGCGATCACGACTCATATGGCAGGTCCTGGAGGAAGCCAAGAAGATGACAACGGAAGGCGTCCAGGAGCTTCTGTTGCTCGGACAAAATGTGAATTCCTATGGCAACAAAAACGACGTGTATGACGAACACTACGGTGATGATGGAAAAAATCACCCTTTTTCACGTCTTCTCCTGGAGCTCAATCGCATTCCCGGTCTCAAGCGCATTCGCTATACCTCTCCTCATCCCAAAGACGTAACGGAAGATCTCATCAGCACGATGGCCAGTCTCAACCATGTGTGTGAACATGTCCACCTCCCCCTCCAGTCCGGAGACGATGCCATGCTCAAGCGTATGAATCGTCACTACACGGGTGAACATTTTCTGAATCTGGTGAGGATGATTCGGCGTCACATGCCGCGAGCCGGCATCAGCACGGATATCATTGTTGGCTTCAGCGGCGAAACTGAAGAGCAATTTCAAAATACGCTGCGCATTGCGCGAGAAGCGAAATTCGACATGTCCTACACATCGATGTATTCGCAGCGCAAAGAAACCTATGCCGGACGATTTCTCAAGGATGACGTCTCAAAAGAGGTCAAAAATAAACGCTATCACGAGCTCAATGATGTGATTCGACAAAGTTCACTGGAAAACAATCAACAGTACTGCGGAGAAACGTGGGAGGTCCTGGTCGACACAACAGAAGATGGCTTTGCTACCGGAAGAACTCGAACGAATCGCAGTGTTCGTTTTCCTTCGCTGACGGCAAAAGAAGGAGATTTTGTCCCGATAAAAATTGAAAAAGCGCGTGAATGGATTCTGGAAGGAAAGCTGGCCTAACCTTCTCCTTATGCCCTTTACTTTTTCACCATACTTGTTTGAGATCGGGGGCTTTGGCCTTCGCGTCTATTCCCTGATGTATCTTCTTGGACTGGGCGCCGTCATGACCTGGATGGTGCGCAGAGCCAGATATCCCTGGGAGCTCATCGTGGACTACGCTCTCAGCGCTTTTCTGTTCGTGGTGATCGGGGGACGAATCGGATACATTCTTTTTTACGAACCCTTCTGGATCCTTCACAACCCCGTTCAAATGTTGAAAATCTGGGAAGGGGGCATGAGCTTTCACGGAGGACTGATTGCAGGAATGGTGTGGACTTTGTATTTTTTGAGAAAACGAAAACTGAACATCCTCCGCTTCACCGATGCCCTGGCGATTCCCCTTCTCATCGCCACGGGTCTTGGAAGAATTGGTAATTTTTTCAACGGCGAGATCTGGGGCGGGGTCACGAATGTGCCGTGGTGTTTCCAAGTACCGGGACTCAATGGCTGTCGACATCCGGCCCAGCTCTATCAAATGATCACCGATTGGCTCTTCGCCCTTGTTCTCTTTTTCATCGTTCAAAAAAATCCACGACAAGGCACCCTCACCGCAGGATTCCTGATCGCCTACAGTCTGAGCCGAATTTTCAATGAAGTCTTCTTCCGTGAACCCAGCTGGATATTTGCCGGCCTTTCGGCGGGAACGTGGCTTTCGCTCCCTATGCTCGGAATCGGAGCCACTCTCTTGATAAAGAGAAAAAGTCTCTGAAAGAATTTTTGAAGAGGCTTCGGGCGAATCTGAACCTACGCATCAAATGAGTACGGTTGTTTCATCATCGATGCCGGCATTTGAACCGGTGAATTGACCGGTGTGTCGTACTGCATGCCCAGACCCTGATGAACCCGATCGATATCGTAGAATCGTGTCTGCTCGGATTTGAAGATCAGCTCCACCCTCCCCACCGGCCCATTGCGATGTTTGCGAATAAGAATGTCGGCGAGGCCTTTTCGGTCGGTATCGGGATCATAATAGTCTTCGCGATAGATCATGAGCACCGCATCGGCATCCTGCTCGATGGCTCCTGATTCGCGGAGATCCGAGAGCTGCGGACGCTTGTCGGGACGGGCTTCCACCGCGCGAGAGAGCTGAGAGAGCGCAATCACCGGAACGTGAATTTCACGAGCAAGCTGCTTCAGGCTTCGACTGATTTCACTAATCTCCTGGACGCGATTATTCTGGTATCCGCCCAACGACATGAGCTGAAGGTAGTCAACGATGATGAGATCAAGACCCTTCTCCATCTTGAGCCGACGAACCTTCGAGCGAAGCTCCGTGATCGAATTGCCGAGACTGTCGTCGATAAAAATATTGGCCTTCGAAAGCTCATCCATCACGCCTCCGATGCGGGCGAAATCTTCGTCGTCGAGGAGCCCCTTCTTGAGCTTCCACGAATCCACCATGAGCAGCGAAGCAAACATGCGATCCACGAGCTGCTCCTTGCTCATTTCCAGTGAAAAAATCGCCACGGTCTTCTTGAATTTCAGTGCAGCATTTTGGGCAATGGAAAGCGCAAAGGCGGTTTTTCCCATGGATGGCCTTCCGGCGATGACAATCATCTCGGTGGGCTTAAACCCATTCATCATATTGTCGAGATCCCGAAATCCACTCTTGATACCAAAGACACGATCTGGATCTTTTTCCTCGTGCACGAAAGCGAATTCTTCATAGCGCTGGCTCAAGATTTCTTTCACATGATGAAAGGTGTTGAGGATCATGGTTTGCGTCACCTGAAAAAGGGTCTGCTCCGCTTGATCAAGAAGCACATCGGTCTTTTCATTTTCCTGATATCCGAGCCCTTTGATCGTGTCTCCGGCGAGAATGAGTTTGCGAAGCGTGGACTTGGTCTTCACGACCATGCCGTACTCGTAGATGTGAGATGCCGTCGGAACATC
>CAZWLI010000119.1:0-6729 GCA_964634525.1 uncultured Candidatus Peribacteria bacterium
TTGGGGCGAAGAATATGAAGTCTATTCTCGGGATCCAAGCATTGCTACCGTAGAGACTGATGACGTGATCGAAGTGGGTGATTTCGCTGCATTGGTCAAGAGTGTTGGAGATGGAGATTCTCCACTTCTTCTCCTTGGAGATCTTCAGCCGAAAGCAGGTTTTCGTTGCTCACAAGAAGCATCTGTCCTGTCTGTCCGAAAAAAAAGAGCGCCATAGCCAGCTTTCAAAGACCCTCCTTCCTTTACACCGCATAACGTCTAGCGTATGCTGCGTTTTGCTCATTCTTTCCCTTTTTCATGGCTGTTAAGCTTGTCGATCTTGCGGATCAGTTGGGAGTGAAAGTTGCGGATCTTCGCGACTACATTGATTTTCTCGATCTCGATATTCCAAAAAACGCCCTCGAAACTAGCGAGGCCAAAGCCAAGGAGCTTGAAAAAGCGGTGAAGGAGGATAGGGAAGGAGAAGAAGGGTCGCAAAGAGCGGAAGGAGAAGATGACAGTCCTGCCAAAGGCGGGCAAAGGCTGGGGGGTCAAGAGGTAAAGATCAGTGAGGAATCAAAAGGAAAGATCGAGACCTTCGAAGAAGATTTGGAAGCGAAACTTCAACGCGAGATCAAAGATGAGCAGCGAAAAAAGACGGCGGGAAAAAAGGAGACGAAGAAAAAGCGTGGAACTAAAGAAGTCAAAAAGCAGCAAGTACAGCAGGCCACGGATACGGGTGTTGAAGAAGCCGTGCAACGAAAAGCCACGGGCATTGTCGAAATTCCGGACATTGTTTCGGTGAATGAGTTTGCGCAACGCGCCGGCATCCCGGTCGCGCGAGTGATCGGTGAGCTGATGAAAAATGGCATTCTCGCAACGATCAATCAGCAGATTGATTTCGACACTGCGTCCATCATTGCCCAAAATTTTCAGGTCAAGATTAACAAGAAGCGAGAGGAGGTTTCGCTCGAAGAATTCATGGGCGGTGATCTGGCAAACCTGCTTAAAAATGAAGAGAAGGAAAATCTCGAAGAACGCCCGCCGGTGGTGGTGGTGATGGGTCACGTGGATCATGGCAAGACAACCATTCTCGACAAGATCCGAAGCGCAGATGTGGCGGCCGGAGAATCTGGCGGGATCACGCAGCATATCGGTGCCTATCAGGTGACACACAAGGGTAAGCGCATCACGTTCCTCGATACCCCGGGTCACGAATCTTTCTCAGCCATGCGTGCTCGTGGCGCTCGTGTTACCGATATCGCGATCCTTGTGGTGGCGGCCGACGAAGGCATCAAGCCGCAGACGGAGGAGGCCTATAGCCATGCTAAGGCTGCTGGCGTACCGGTGATCGTGGCTATGAACAAGATCGACAAAGAAGGTGCTGACCTCAATCGTGTGAAAAATGAACTCGCGCAAAAACTCGGGCTCTCCCTCGAGGAGTGGGGTGGGGATGTCCCGGTTGTTCCTTTGTCGGCCGTCACCGGAGAAGGCATCGAGAGTCTGCTCGATCATATTATTGTCATCAGCGAAGTCGCTCAGTACAAAGCCAACCCCAATCGTGAAGCGATCGGCACGGTGATCGAAAGCCATCTCGACAAAAATTTGGGCCCCATTGCCACGGTGATCGTGAATACTGGCACGCTTCAGATCATGGACAATGTCGTGATCGGGGCTGCTTTTGGCCGTATCAAGCGCATGATGGATCACAAGGGCAAAACGCTCAAGGCCGTGGGCCCCTCGGGCCCGGTTCAAGTTGCGGGACTTTCAGAAGTTCCAAGCGTTGGCGATTTGATGATTGTCGTGAAGGATGAAAAAACAGCGCGCGATCGCGCCTTCAAAATTCTTGCGAAGCGAAAGGATTTTACGCGCATGAGTTCGCTCGTCGACATTATGAATCTGATCAAGCAGGGCAAGGTGAAGGTCCTCAATGTCATTGTGAAGGCGGACACCAAGGGTTCGCTTGAGGCGATCTTGAGCAGTCTCTCGAAGGTTGGCTCGGAGGAAGTGAAAACCCAGGTGATCTTCGGGGGCATTGGAAATGTCACCATGAACGATGTCAATATGGCGATCACCAGCACGGCGGTGATTTTCGCTTTTCATGTCGCGACTCCGCCGGATGTCAGCAAACTTGCGGATCAGCTCGGAGCCGAAATCCGCCCCATCACGATTATCTATCAGCTTCTTGATGAGGTGAAAATGATCTTGGAAGGCCTCCTGGATCCGGAAGTACTTGAGGTGGAGGTGGGAGAGGCGAAAGTTTTGCAAATCTTCCTGAGCAAGAAAAAAGAAATGATCGTGGGCTGCAAGGTCCAGAAGGGAAAGATGCAGAATAAACTCAAGGTTCGGATTCTTCGAAAGGAAGCGCTGGTCGGAGAGGGGGATATTTTGAGCCTCCAAAAAGGCCAAGAGCGTGTCAATGAAGTTGCCGATGGCTATGAGTGTGGGATTCGATTTTCAGGAAATATTCCCCTCGAGCCGGAGGATGTGGTGCAGGCGTATCGAATGGAGAAGAGAAAAAGAACACTCTAGGGTCGCTTATTGAGCGTAATATTCCCAAAGTTCTGTCCCCAGTAGTAGCTCGCGGGATCAAAGTTCCCACTATTTTTTTCAGCATCAAATTTTGTAATGCCAATGCCGATCTCGGTGAAATCCGGATTCAGGATATTTTTTCGATGCCCAGCAGAATCCATCCATCCCTGGACAACTTCCGCAGGCGTCACCTGGCCCTTCGCGAGATTTTCGCCCACCGTGTAGCTCGAGTTGCACTGGCAACGGTCAAATTCGTCGAGATAGCCCGCAGCTTTCACGCGGTCAACCGCCGTTTTTCCTTCCGGGCTTTCATGTGCCATGTAGTCCCGTTGCTGCATATCATCCGTGTGTCCCTGGGCCGCCTTCGCGAGAAAGTCGTTCATGCGAAGGAGTGCCAGGCCTCGCTGTTGGCGTTCGATATTGGTGAGGTCGATGACGAACTGTTTCATCACCATGAGAGCAGGATCTTCCGGCGCGCTTGCTTTGACCACGACTTCATGGCTGGCTCTCTTCAGATTTCTGAGCAGCACTGAAATTTTCTTTTTGAGCGCAATGCAACTGTTTTCGGCCTGTTTCTCCGGAGGACAAAGGCGTTCATAGCGAACGCTCTGCTTTGAGAGATTCCTTTGAATCACGCTCGATCGAGACGCCTCTGCTCTTGCGAGAGGCACAAGCAAAAAGACCAGGCATGTGACGAAGGTGAAGCGAAGAAAACGTTTCATCGTTGATTTTTGAGAAATTCTTGAAAACTGTCCTCGCCGACAATGATGGTCACATCATAGTCGCTGCTTTCTGGTACGGATAGGATCCCAATTCGTTTCACGCTGCGGGGAAAGAACTGCTCAATCACCTCAGATGCTCTCGATCCGCTCTCGGGGTCATGAATTTCAAAGGATGTTATTTTATAGGGTTTCTCACCCGGATGTACGGCATTGCCGTAGTGGATAATATTGAAGCCATAGGGGATCAGAGTTTTGCCGATATCACTGGCAAGATTCGAATGCCGTGTACCATTCAAAATTTCGATCGTCGGTTTTTTTTGGAAAAATTCAGCGCTGTTCAGCAGCAAAGAAACGTAGCGCTGGATGGGTTGATAGCTTTCCCCGATTGGGGCGAGGACAAAGGCCCCGCCATAGAGTTCTCGCTCCGGGGTGTAGAGGAAGCTTCCCTGAGCGATGGTTTCGTTGTCTCGAATCACCGCGCTCACGATATGGTCCTTCTGAATTTTTTTCACAAACGAAGCCAGGGTCAGAATCTCGGTGATCTTCAGATTGGTCTCAACGTGGGTCGCCAGTGAGTCGACCATGCTCTTGATGAGAATTGGCGAACTGGCAAAGCCGATATTTTCCACTTTTTCTTTGAGAGCCTGGAGGACTTTTTGCTGGCGCAGTGAGCGATCGAAATCTGAGGTGGAGTGGCGTGAGCGAACGTACTTCAGGGCTGTTGCGCCATCCAGATGCTGAAGACCGCTGTCGAGCGCGAAGGTCGTGTACCCGCTTTCTTGTTCGTTCGGATACTCGGTATCCACAATGCTTTTTTCCACAAGCACATCAATCCCGTCGACCTTGTCGACCATCTCCACGAAGGCCTGAAAATCAATTTTCGCCACATAGGGGATGTCGAGATTGGTGATGTTTTCCACGCCTTTTCGCAGAATATCCAGCGCCTGGGTTGAGCCGTATTTTTTCGTCATATTTTCATAAATCTTGTTGATGCGGCTCGAACCATATCCGGGAAGTTCCAGCCAGAGATCACGCGGAATCGAAAGAAGGTTCACGGACTGTTTTTCTTCCTCAAAGGAAGCCACGATAATCGTATCCGTCAGATTGGCGCCATCGTGTTCGCCGCCACCTTCACCAAGCAGGAGAATATTCGTGCGGTGAGCATCGTCTTGCTGAAGTTGCGTTGAAAACATCCCGACAAGGTCCTTCAGGGTGAATTCCGTGACATATTGGTAGACGGAAAAAGCAATGCGGAAGATGATCACCGCGGCAATCAGGAAGGTGGTGGTGAGGAGGAAAAATGGAATTTTCTTTTTTTCGAAATCCGCTTTGGAACGGGGAATACTTCGGAGAATTCGGCTTTTCAGGGACATGAACAACAACAAGAGTGCTGAAGGACTCTAGCATGAAAAGTACGAATGAAGAATCAAGAATTACGCATGAAGAACGGATATGATGTGCTGAAGATCTCGCTTTTCAAACTTCAGAACGATCGCCTCGCGCGAAAACGTTGGAATTCGTTCCGGCCACTCGACGACGATAAATGCATCCTCACGTTCCAGCGCTTCTTCGAGCTCCGGGAAGTGAGCGGTGTTGTCGGGCAGGCGGTAGAGGTCGAAATGGAGGAGAAAGCGTTTAGGGTTTAGGGTAGAGGGTTTAGGAAATTCATAACGATTGAGATACGTGTAGGTGGGGGAGGTGATCGGCTTTGTAATTCCAAGGGCTTTGGCAAGGCCCTTCACAAAGGTTGTTTTTCCGCTGCCAAGCGGGCCGGAAAGAAGAACAACTTTTTTGTTCAATATTTCAGCAAGCAGCTCGGCTGCCAATTGTTGCGTCTCTTCTGCGGTTGTGGTGGTGAAGGTTTTCATGATTTTAGGAAGAGCTGCTTGGCATTTTTTGGACTGAGCACTGGAGCTCCGGTTTTTCTTTCAATTTCTTTTCTTGCATTTCCTGCCACCTGCCCGCCATCTTTCGCCACTTTTCTGTTTTCTGGAAGTCCAACAGGGTTTTTCTTTTTCGAAATTTCAGTCGTCGAAGCTTCGGCAAGCATATTCAAGACGAGCTCGAGATTGGTCATGTTGTCACGCAGATTTTCTTTTTTCAAACTTTTGAAATTTTTATACTCTCGAACATTTTTTCCGGACCAAGCTTGCGTCAAGTTGTTCGTGAGAATCGCGTATTCAAGACCCTCTTTCATGCCTCTTTCCTGCCATTCATCCGTAAGATCTTTGCGGACCTCGATGCTCTTGAGTCGTTGATTAATCCATTCTTTGGAATACCCCTTTTGGAGATAGGTCCTCATAGCACGTTCAAAGGAAAGCTCAGGATCCTCCGTTTCTTCAATGCGTTCGTAACCGACTTGTGCGAGCCAAATTTTAAATGGCTCAGCTTTTGGAGATGGGATGGATTGAATAACGCGAAGTAAATCTTCCGTAGAGAGGCAGTCAGTACCTCTTTCTTTTCCATCAGGAGCTGTCATTTTGAACTGTACGATTTTTTCGTACACTTCACTTCCCTCTCTTTCAAGTTTGATTTTGAGGTCACTCCAATATCGTCTTGGAGTAGTAGAATCAGTCAGGATTCTGATGACGTCGACAATCGAAAAAAACCAGATTTCTCTGCCATCGTCCCAATGGCGACGAACTTGTTCTTGATGAAAAAGAACAATGGTGTGAGGAGCTTTCATAAGGTGCTATAAATATATACAAAAATACTTTATTCTCTTGGGGACATTTGGTCAAGAAAAAAATAAATTTTCATGCGGTGAACAAAAGGCGAAGGCCCAGGAGCAGCATCACGGCGATAGCACCTCGCTTCACCCAGGTGTTGCCTTTCAGATATTGCGCATGCGTGCCGAGATGCGAGCCGGCAATGGCGCCCAGCGCGACGACAATGGCGAGCGCGGGACTGAAGGGGGTTGTGAGCATGAGGTAGCTCGTCTGCAGTATATTCACCACCGCGTACATGATGATCGAGTAGGCAATGGCCGTGATGAAGCGCGTGCGAAAAAAAGCGACGAAAAAGATGGTGATAAAAATCCCGGTGCCTCCAAAAATGCCATTCAGAATATTCACCGCAAGGGAAAAGAAGAAGGTGAAGATGAGGAGATTTCGGGTGATGGGACGCTCTTGATTGTTCTCGAGTCCAAGATCTTTTGCAAAGAAGAGGAGATAGACAGCCGTGAAGACCAGCGTGAAGCCGAGCAGCTGCTTGAAGAGCATCTCGTTTGTTTTGAACTGGAGCACGTAGGTGCCGATAGCCGTGCCGATGATCGCCGAAGTGATGAGCACCCCGAGCATGGCGCGACTAAGCTGATTTCGTTTCAGATGGATGCGGGAGGCGGTGAGCGTGAGCAACGTGGCACCAACTTTCGTGACTGTGAAGAGCGGAATGTAGCCCTGCGGACTGATGCTGAGCAGCAGGGGCAGCAGAATAAGCGATGAACTCCCACCGCTAAAAGCCCCCACGAAGCTGGAAAACGTTGCTGCACATATGC
>CAZWLI010000120.1:0-3460 GCA_964634525.1 uncultured Candidatus Peribacteria bacterium
TTCGAGCACTGGCTTGCGAATATGCATCGCTGGACGGAAATGATCGGACTTAAAAAGGAGCATGTGAGTGAGTACGAACATCCCAAGGAAAAGCTCTCACACTATTCCAAGCGTACCGTGGACATCATGTTTGATTTTCCGTTTGGCCGAGGGGAGCTCTATGGCCTCGCGTACCGCACGGACTTTGATCTGAAGCAGCATGCGAAATTTTCCGGTCAAAAGTTAGAATTCTTCGATCAGGTCGCCAATGAGCGTTTCGTCCCGCATGTGGTGGAGCCTTCGTTTGGCGTTGATCGTTCGATTCTTGCGGTCATCTGTGATGCCTACCATGAAGAGGCGGTCGCAGAAGGTGATACGCGCGTGGTGCTGAAATTTGCCAAGAGCGTTGCACCGGTGAAGATTGCCGTCATGCCCCTGATGAAAAAAGACGGTCTTGGAGAAAAGGCTATGGAAATTTATAACAGTCTCAAGAAGCACTGGCGTACGGAATACGATGATGGCGGCTCGATCGGAAAGCGATACAGACGTCAGGATGAGATTGGAACGCCCTACTGCGTGACGGTGGACTATGACACGATTCAGACTGATCAGGCGGTGACGATACGCGATCGGGATACGATGAAGCAGGAGAGGGTAAAGATCGCGGAGATTATCAGCTGGTTTTCGAAAGTATTTTTATAATTTTTTTATGGGAAGGAAAAACGGTTCATCGGAAATTACGAGCACGATCAAACATCCTGCGACAGGAGAAAAAATAGCATTATCTCCTGCTGATCAAAAGTTTCTCGCTCAGCATCCTGGGGTATTGGTGAATGCGAGACCGGGAAGCGCCCAGGGGACAAGACTCACCCCTACGCAACTGCGAGTGCAGGAGGCTCTTGTTGCAGAGGCGATTGAAGATCCTTCTTTTTCTCGTGGCCTCAGAGATCTTCTTGTTCACACGAGAGCACTGCTTTTGGGAAGGTTGGAAGCAAAGAGACAGCTGCTTGATTAGGTGTAAGGCTTAGATCGGATCCATATCAATTTTCCATCCTTCGCCAAGGCTTCGGACGGCCGGCCATCCTTTTTTAATCTCGAGGCCTTCGAGCAGTTCTTTTGGATTTTCTCCGCGGATCAGAATATTCCAGAGGTATTTGCCGTGAAGGCGGGGAATGTAGTGGGGAGAAATATCTAGTTTGCTGGTTTCTGGTTGCTGGTTTCTGGTTTTTTGTTGAAGAATCAGAAATATTCTTTTCGCCTCAGCCCCCGCTTTCTTTGCATCTTCATGTGCATACGTGAGGCGAATCATTTGTGAAAAAGGTGGATAAAAAAATTGTTCACGGTTTTTGATTTCTTGCCCATAAAAGCCCTCGAAGTCGTGTCGAGAGGCTGCTTGAATGGCCGGGTGTTCGGGTTGGTAGGTTTGTAGAATCACCTCTCCGGGCTTGTGCCGACCAGAGCGTCCGGCAACTTGGGTGAGAAGTTGGAAAACGCGCTCGTTGCTTCGGAAGCTCGGGATGTGAAGGCCGATGTCAGCAATCAGGATGCCCGTGAGCGTAACATTCGGCAGATCCAGCCCCTTTGCCACCATCTGAGTCCCCAGGAGAATATCGGCGTCGCCTTTTCTCATCTGATGGTAGATCTCCTCGAATTCATATTTGCCCGAGGTCGTGTCCTTGTCCGCTCGAAGAATCCGCGCACTTGGAAAAAGATTCTTCAACTGGGCTTCCGCTTTTTGCGTTCCGGTGCCAAGCTGGCGGATGGCAGAGGAGGCGCAATTTGGGCACTTCACCAGATTCCTTTCATAGGCCCCGCAGGAGTGACACAGGAGTCCGCCCTCTTCGAAATCCCGCAGCTTCTGGTGAAAGGTAAGCGCGAGATCGCAGTGCTTGCAGCGAGGGGTGAAGCCACAGTCTCGACAGGTGAGGGAGGAAGAAGCGCCACGCTTGTTCAGAAAGAGAATGACCTGTTCTTTTTTCGTAAGTCGCTGGGCAATGGCATCGTTCAACGTGTCTGAGATCATCGACAGATTTTTTTTCTGAAATTCTTGGCGCAGATCCACGACGGTGACCTTGGGGAGCGCGGAGAAATTGGCACGATGAGTGAGGGAAAGAAGGAGGTAGGAGGTAGGAGGTAGGAGGTAGGATATTTTTTTGTCATTCCGAGCGACCCCGAGCTTGTCGAGGGGGAGTCGAGGAATCCCTTGTCGGCCACTTGCTTTGAAATACGTTTCAATACTAGGAGTCGCAGAACCTAATAAGAGAATTGGGTTGTTTTTTAATCGTACAGAACCAAGGGATTCCTCGAGAGAAGTGAGTTCGATAATCTTCTCCGCCACCGTTCTCGCATGATACCTCGGGGCCTGTTCGTTTTTGTAGGTCCATTCGTGCTCTTCGTCCAGAATGATGGCGCCGAGGTTTTTCCATGGTGTGAAGAGGGCCGAGCGCGAGCCCAGGATCAGCTTTGTCTTGCCTTCTCGAATGCGATACCAAGCTTGCACGCGCTGTCCATCCGAAAGACGGCTGTGGACAATGCTGATCTCATCTGGAAAATGCTCGCTAAAGTATTGAATCAGCTCGGTCGTCAGGGCTATTTCGGGAACGAGCAGAATGGTTTGTTTTCCCTCGGTAATGTTACGCTTGATAATCTGAAGATAAATTTCTGTCTTTCCAGAGCCGGTGATGCCATGAAGTAAGTATTGACGATTCGCGTCATTCGCGAGTATTCGCGTATTAGCGTCGCTATTCATAATCTCAAGTACCTGTTTCTGCTGGAGTGTTAATGTCTCTCCATGATGTGGCTTACTCGGATGGCTTTGATCAGGGTTCTTCAGCTCTCCATCTTTTCGTTTCGGCTGTTTATTTTTCACCCAAATGACGGATGGAAGGAAAAGTTCGAAGCATTTTTCCATGCTGCAGCAATAGTATTCACTCATCCACTCGCAAAGTTTGAGCTGGAGAGGGCTGAGAGCTTCCAAAATTTGGATTTGTCCTATGTTTTGGCATTCAAAATCAGGATTTTTTGTCTCGTTCACCACTATTCCATTCGTTTTTCCATCCCGAAATGGGACTTCGACCAAGGATCCAGCAGAAATTTCTTCCGAAGATTGATACGTCAACAAGGTTGGAATTTTTCGAATCTGGATCGTGTAAAACCGCATGAAAAAAATTGAACTTGTCAAAGCAGAACATTTCTGATACATTACCGAGGCTATTTTATCATCCTTGACTATGGCAGCGTCCAAAAAGAAAACAACCAAAAAGCCTGCGGCAAAGAAAGAAGAGCTCAAAAAAGATTTAAAGGCTAAGGAAAGCCTTAAAAAGGAGTCCAAGAAAGCCGCCAAGAAGGCTCCCAAAGTGATCGTCAAGAAGGCAGATCGAAAAGAAAAGAAATCCATTATTGGAGAATTTCAGAGCCACAACAAGGACACAGGATCTCCTCGTGTTCAAGTCGCCATTCTTACCGAAAAGATTAATAATCT
>CAZWLI010000121.1:0-7314 GCA_964634525.1 uncultured Candidatus Peribacteria bacterium
TCGGACGAAGAACTCGATCGTACCTTCCCTCGCGGAGGGCAAATCCCCTGGGAGAAGAAACGCGAGGTGGCACTCACGCACTGCGAGATCAGCGTGAAGGTAAAAGGCGAACAGCTGGGCATGCTCGAGATGCGAAAACACCTCGCGGCCTACGTGAAAGGCCTTCCGAATGCGAGCGAAATGCGTGAAAAAATGGTGCGCGTAGAAAGCCTTGAAGAAGCTCACCGCTTACTTATATTTTGACATCATCGTCATACCATTTTTGGAGCTTCTCCTGACGATCTTCGCTCGCTTTGCGCAGGCGGCCCAAACGCACACTATCGTTGGGATTCCAGGTGGAAGGATCATAATCCTTCTCGATTCCAAATTTGTTTATCAAGCTCTTATCTAAAGAAGTCCTAATTTCGCGCTCAATGCCTCTTTTTGCCGCAAGTTTGAGAACACAGTCATAAAAAGACTTCGCCGTTTGCACAAAGGCTCGAGCAGGATCGTAGGGGTTCCGTTCCGTTCTTGCCGGATCATATTTCCCATCCCAAATAAAAATTTCCTTATTTCCTCCCTCTTTTTTTCCCGTGCTTCGATTGACGCCACCTCCCCAGATATACTGATATCCGGCCATCAGCTTGAAATCTCGTCGCAGCTGTGGTGAAAGCACATCATCGCTCATACCATCCATTTGTTTCTGACTTTCTTGCATGCGCTGAAAACCACCCTGGTTCGTCAGAATAAGTTCCTCGTACATAGTCTTGCCATTGCCTCGGTAATCTTGGTCATTGATAAATCCTAAATTCGGAGAGGCATCAAAAGTTCCATGTTTGAAGTCTCCCAAGGCAGTGGTGCTTTTTCCCTTGTAGCAATTGAGCATCATGGCGAAGCCGGCCGTCTTGGCCATGGCATCGTAGGCGAAATAGACCGAACGCAAAAAACTTTGAACCTTCTTTTCTGTCGTCTCTCCGAAACAGTCGGTGGGGAATTTCGACGTGTCTCCAAGCACTTCCATATAGGAGGCAAAGACATGGTGAAATCCACGGTAAGCCGCGACCGTATCGTGAGCTCTCACTCCCTGGATATTGCCGGAAGAATCCCGGTGATAGGCCTTGAGGATTTCCGGAAAGTTGTAGCCAGGAAGGAAGAGTCCGATAGAAGAATTATCCATGCCTTTATAATCCTTTTCCTGAGCCTGACGTGCTCGTTGGAACTGATGAATCGTGACAAAAGTCTGTTCAAGTTCTCCTTTTTTGTCCCATCCATTGAGTTCTTCCTGTGATTTGGCAAATTTCCATTTTCCACTGTCAGTCTTCGCTCTGACCGGGATCGCCCGCGCTCCGGCATGAAAATCATGCCATTTTCCTCCTCCCTTCAGCTCCTCGCCGTCCTTCATACACTGCTCAAAGAAATCCTTCAGGCCGCAAAGCTCAGCCTGCTTTGGTTCCAAGAGCGCATGAATCGGCAAGTCGTTGGCGTGGTGATATTGAAGCTGGATCACATACTGCAGCTTCACGATGCCGGCGCAAATCATGGCCTGCATAATACCAAAGGTAATGCCGGAGTCCTGCTTTCCTTCCATCATATCCTGCTCAATAATGCCAACGATTTCTCCGGGGTGCTTTTTCTTCAGTTCTTTGCGCCCATGCTCCGTCTTCAGCTGATCCCACCAGACCTGATAAATCTTCTCCTTTTCCGGCGCGCTAAAGGTCGACATGGAATCGTAGTGCTGCTTTTTCACCGACTCATACTTACTGTCACCGGCGCTTTTCCACCGTTGAAATTGACCCTTTCCCCACATGTCATCAATAGAATCCTCGATGGCGCGCAGAACCTCGAGTTTCGTATCACGAACATCTTGCATGTCTTCATCTTTGTACTTGATCGGGATCTTAAATCCATTGAGATGCCAACCGTTGAGCGCCTTGAGAAAATCCTGCGTCAAAAGATCTTCCATCGTAATAATACCTCGCTCTTCGAAGCCCTCGGTCAACGCTGCCTTGAATTCAAATCGATCGCGAGCATGCGTGAGCTTGTGGAGGACAGCCTCATTGCCGTAGTGATGCATGGCCGCCTTGAATTCATCCACGCGATGATGCTCCTGACTTTCGGCGAGCTTCTTGAATTCACTACCGAGGATCGTGCCTTCGAAGGTGTGCTCAAGCCAAAGGTAGCTGCTGTACTTGGTCGTCTCATCCACCATCTTTTCCACATGTTCAATGATCTGCCAGATCCCGATCCAGATATGCTGAGGTGAGAGCAACGTGATACTTCGCATATAGTCGCCCAAGGCAACAAACGGAGCTTTCACGCCGGCCTTCACATCATTCGTCCCCATGCGTGCGAGCATCTGCCCACCTCCCACCGTCCATCCCAAGAATTCATTATTGAACTGGGCAACTCTCGTGGCAATCAGCGGATAATCCTTCGCGATGGCACTGATACGATCCGCAGAAATGGGAAATTTTCCGCCGCTCTCGCCATGTGCGGCAAGGGTGACACCGTCACGCCCAAGGCCTTCCCTGAGCTTCAAGAGTTCAGCCTCCATAGCCTGATCACTCACCGGTGTGCCATCAGGGAGGACCATCCTTCCATCGTCCGTGAAGGTAACCTTGCTGGCATACTCCTCGAGGGTGAGATCTCTTCCCCCTCCTCCCTTCACAAGGGCTTGGCAAAAAGCGTCATCGTCCGCGAGACGTCCGATTTTTTCAAGATGTTGTCCCTGCAGGAGCCTGTTCGTCTTCTGCTGATGGTCCTCCAAAAAAGTCTGACACGTGATATTTCCAGCAATTTTTTCCGGGTACTTGCTAAAATAATGCCGAAGGCCTTCTCGAACTTTTGGCGTGAAGGTCATATTCTGCACCGTTTCCTCGGCATTATAATCAAGGTCGTAGAGAAACTTTTCTGCTTCCGTGATGTTTCCGACGGGAAAAAAGAGACTGTCCATGTAGAGTCGGTCGGCACGCATACCACGAGCAAAGAGCCTTCGAAGCTCGGAAAAATTGCGTTGCCTCAGGGCGTCTTGAGCTGCCTTTAGCAGAGCCACAGATCGCTGTTGAAACGTTGCCGGCTCGCCTGAGGCGACAAAGGGCTGCCCGTTCACGTCAAGAAATTGATACTGATCCTTGTGTTCAAAGGGGAGCTTTGTTCTCGGGTGAAAGCGAATCATGGTCAGCTCGTGAGGAAGACTCATCACCCTGGAAAGTGTTTCGATTTGGTTCTTGGCGTCATGAAGCTTGTCAATATCCGTGTACAAAGCCTCCAGCGCGCGTTGAATAAGTGGAACCTTCTCAAAATCAGAACCGGACATATTCTCCAGAGCAACAAAGGTCCTGACAAATTCGTCGTAATTTTTCTTCTCGATCTGCAGATCCTCGAACACTTTTTGCTCATGAAGCGGCATTTTTCTGACACGTTCCATGCGAATCGTTTTTGGCTTTCCCGTGGTGGGATCGATGATCGGCCTTCCGCTCTGATCGAGCTCTTCTTCATAGACGAAAAAGGGCTTTTTCTTCAGATACTCAATTTCTTTCACCGCTTCTATAAAATCTTTTTCATCCGAAAGAACAGAGAAATTTCTATTCCTCTTTCGTTCCATAATACTCTCCATCGCGCGGAGATGATTCGTGATGTCCTTCAGCTCCTTTCCGTTCACGAAATCATCCTTCTTGTCAAAATCCGGATCGTCGTTCATCTGCTTCTGATCTCGCGCAGCAAGCACATTGCCGTATTCGATCTGCTCCAAAGCGAGATCAAAAATTTGAAAATCTCGAGCATTGCTGTTGTGTTTCTTGAGGGTTTCAGGGGTAAATTTCGAAATGGAATTCATGAGCAAATACTGTTCAGCATCCTTCTGTTGAGCTTTCAAAAACTCATCCACCGAAATTTCTCTCCTTTCGATTTTTCCCAACGCAAAGATGATATCGACGTCCTTCACGCTGCGAATCCGCTTCATGAAATCCGTGGCTTTTTTCAGCAAGGCTCGATCGAGGGTATTGGCCACGGCATCGGGAAGTCCATCAATGATATGATTTTTTTCAAAGGTGACCCGACTTCGAAATTCCTTCACCACGTCAGAAAGATCGCCAAGAATATTCTTCATCTGATTTTCTTTTTTTTCGACTTCCATCTTCTTTTCTTTTTCCGGCAAGGCTCCTGCCTGATCTTTCCAAAAGAGCGTGGATTCTATTTCACTGCAAGCAAAAGCAAGCTTGGACTCGTAGCTCGCTCCACCGGTGAGTGTGGAGCCGTGTGTTAGCATCTCAGCGATTTCTCGTTCGGTCATGTCCACACGGCCGAGATGCGTGTGAAACATATCCAGGTACAATTTCTTTCGATCCTTCATGGCTGAATCCAAGAGTTGCTTTTGGTACGCTTCCATTTTTTGCTGAACCTGATTGGGGCCTGCGTCACCTCCAAAAGATTTTTGAATGGTGGTGTAGATTTCTTGGAGGAGAGAAAGGTCACCCTTCTCTCGACCTTCCCGAATTTTTTTCGTCAGATCAGCGGTGATGAGATCGACCTTTGCCTTCCCGGAAGTCGAGGTGGGGTCCGGAAGATGGTTTGCTACAAATCGCACCACTTGCCCGGCATGGTCATAGATCTCAAAAAGCTGGTCTTCGGTTTTTGGCTTTTCCTTGTCAATGCCTTTGGCTTGTTCCGCAACGCCAATTTTTATTCGTTTGATATATTCTTCCACCTGGGGGGTGTCAAAAAATTTCTCACCACTGGCAATTTCGCTTTCCTTGGAAAGAAGAACGGTGTTTATTCTTTCTTCCAGCTGAACCTCTGGAGTGAGTGCATTTTGGGCCTTTTGCCGAATTCTCTCACTCACCAAGACAATATCTCTTCGAATTCTTGGAAGGAGAGCGGCCTCGATTTTCTTCATATACAAAAGCTCTTCGAGTTTTTTGAGCTGATCCGCAAGCTCTTGCCGAATATTGGCTGCGGTGGCGGTTTTTCCGTATTTTTGTTCAAAATAGTTTCCATCCAGCTCCATCAACTTTTGGAGGGTTGGGGAATCTTGAAGAAAACGAAGCTCGTAAACACTGAGCCTTTCATTGTTTTTGAGCTTTTGAAGGCAATCTTCAAGTTTTTGCTCCTTGGCCTGCTGCGGAAGCTTGCTCCAATCCTCCTCGCCTTCCAGCCATGACGCCACAGTGCCGATGACGGATTTTTTGGGCATTTATTTTTATTTGAAAAATCGAGGATTTCTCATGGAAATCTCTCAATTTTAGCACAAAACAGCTGTTTTTTCAATAGCGCTCCTCGTCATCATTCTCTTCATCTTCGTCCTCCAGGTATTCTTTTACCGTCTTCATTTCGGGCTTCGGAAGAAGACCTCGCTCATCGGAGAGCTTGTGAAGTCGCTTCAGCAGATCACGGAGGAAAACCTCTGAAAACTCCTGAATTCGCTCAAATTCGACGGCTTGTTTGCTTTCTTTGAAAAATCGCTCTATGACGATCGTGCAAAGCTGGACGATGTTGTGATCGACCCCGTGAAAATGAGCGAGCGCCTGAATCGTCTTCATCGGGTGAAAGGAAGCATGGACAAAAACCCGCTTCATCCAGACGGATAGGGCTTCAGAAAGCTCCTTGCCATAGGGAATCAGGGCGAGGTTTTTCTCGTTGGGCAGATACGCCGGCGCATCCTCCGGCATGACGTCCCGCTCTTCCTCCAGGTAGTTTTCGAGAACCTCGTTGATTTCGACATACTGAAGGCTCAAAACGGCCAAAAGAACCGAAACCGGAGTATTTCGCTGCAGAAGACGAGCCAGAATAATGGCCAGCTTGTCGTCTCGACCCATGCCGTGAATAAAGAATTCCAGGATCGAGGCGAGCTTGGTGTCGCGCTTTTTTACTTTCTTTTCTTCCCCCCGCTGCCTCTTAGCTGCGGCAATGGACTGACGCCGCTCTTCTGCGGCTGCCTCAGCGGCTTGCTCAGAAACCTTCACACCTCCGCCTCTTTCTTCAGGCTTGTAATTTTCTGGAGCCGAGTCTCCATTGGCAAAATACACAAAGCGTTTGGAGAGAAGGAGTTCGGAGTGATGGAAGGTAGTCTTTGTCATTGCGAGGAGCAAAGCGACGAAGCAATCTCGTCGGGTTTTTAATGACAGTTATTTGAGCTGAACTAACTGTTCTTGAATCTTTTTCAGCGCCTCAGTCGCAGAGGCTTTTTTCTGCTGTTCTAGCTTCACTATATCACTGGGGGCATTTTCAAGAAATTTTTTATTCGAAAGCTTTCCCTCAAGCGCTTTGAGATACGATTCCAATTTCTCTTTTTCTTTGCTGAGCCGATCCAGATCCTTCTTCGGATCCATCATGCCTTTCAGCGGTACATGTACTTCAACTCCCCTCACCAGGGTCGACGCAGACGACTCTGGCTTTTCACCCTTGCCAAGGATCGTGAGCTTGTCCACACGGGCGAGGAAGGCAATGATCTCCTTATTTTCGGATAGAACATTTTGAAACTCATGAGAAATCAACGTGGTGGCAATTTTCTTTGCCGGCTCCACCTTGTGCTCGGTGCGAAGATTTCGAATCGCGGTGATGACCGATCGAAGGACTTCAAAATTTTCCTCGGCCTTGGCATTCACAAGCTTCTTCTCCTCATTGGGCCAAGCTGCGTTGATCAGCATGTCTTTTTCTCCGATGTGCTTCCAAAGTTCTTCTGTCACGAACGGCGTGAAGGGATGCCAGAGCTTGAGCAGGGTTTTCAAAATGAACAGAAGAATTTGATCTGTTATTCCTTGTTTCTTTACTTCTTCACTTCCTTGCCTCTGAACTTTTGTGATCTCCAAATACCAGTCCGCCAGATCACTCCAGGTGAAGGCGTACAATTCCTCAGCAGCTTGAGAAAACTTGAAGTCAGAAACAAGCTTCGTCGTGGTCTCGATCATCCTCGCGAGTCGACTCAGGATCCATTGATCGGGGAGAGTTTTTGCCTTTGGTGGGGATTTGTCATTGCGAGGAGCCGAAGGCGACGAAGCAATCTCATCCTCAACCGAGATCAAAATGTATCTCGCGACATTCCAGAGTTTGTTCACGAAATTCCGATAGCCTTCGATTTTCTCTTTGTAGAGCCTCATATCATTGCCAGCCGAAGATCCCACGAAGAGGGAAAGGCGAAGAGCATCCGCACCAAATTCACTGATCATGTCGAGCGGATCAATCGCGGTCGTGGGATCCGACTTGCTCATCTTCTTGCCTTCGCGAGTGCGAACAAGTCCGTGGAGATATACCGTCTCGAAGGGGATCTGGCCCGTGGCATAGGTGGTGAGCAGAATCATGCGTGCCACCCAGAAGAAGAGAATGTCGTAGCCCGTCTCG
>CAZWLI010000122.1:0-2389 GCA_964634525.1 uncultured Candidatus Peribacteria bacterium
GATGAGCTGATGGAGGTGGCGAAGCGAGAGAAACCGAAGATCGTGCTCTGCGGCTACACGAGCTACCCCCGCGATCTTCCGTACGATGCCTTCAAAAAAGTGGCGGATGCGGTCGGTGCCATCACCATGGCGGATGTCTCACACATTGGCGGGCTCATCGCCGGAGGCGTGATGAAAAATCCTTTTGATTTTGGCTTCGATATTGTCACGACCACCACGCACAAGACCCTTCGCGGTCCTCGCGGTGGAATGATCCTCTGCAAAAAGGAGTTTGCGGACATTATCAACAAATCCGTTTTCCCGGGTCTGCAGGGCGGCCCGCACATGAATACGATCGCCGCCATTGCCGTCGCCCTGGGGGAAGCGCTCAAACCAGAATTCAAAGACTACGCCGCACAGGTGCTGAAAAACGCTACTGCTCTTGCCGACACGCTCATGAAGCAGGGTGCAAAGCTGATTACCAATGGCACGGAGAACCACATGATGGTGGTCAACACGGTCGAGTCCTTCGGTCTGGGAGGCACGGAGTCTGAGAAGCTCCTGGATACCGTTCACCTCACGGTGAATAAGCAGGTGATCCCGGACGATCCAAATCCACCCCTGAAGCCCTCCGGCATTCGTCTTGGCTCGCCCGCCATGACCACGAGAGGATTTACGGAAAAGGAAATGATCCTGCTCGGAGAATGGATCGTGAGAGTCCTGAAGGATCCAAAAAATGTCGAGATGCATCGACACGTCGCCGCGGAGGTCAATGCGCTGTGCAGCAAATATGTGGTAGCAGGAACGAAAGCTTAAATTACCTTTTCAAGTTCGCTTTTGAGAAGAGGGATATCAACCCGAACGGTCTTCCAGATTTCTTCTTCATCGAGTTCATAGTAGTGATGGATTAGGATGTCTCTCATTCCCGCCATCATTTTCCAAGGAATCGTGGGATATCGTTCTCGCAGCGAGGAAGGAACACTTTTTGATGCTTCGCCGATAATCATAATGTTGTACCTCGCAAGAGCCTGAAGAGGGGCAGATTTCAGAAAATCTTTTTTAGTAATTTTCCCCAAATGCACTTCAAGAGATTCTATACATTCCTGAATATGGTGAATGAAGAAAAAAGGATCCTTCATAGGATTGGAATTTGGTCGGCCTCAATATATTTTCTTAAAGAGGGGTGAACATTTTTATAGGACACTAAATCTACCCTTTTATTGAGCTTTTCTTCGAGCTTCAATTTGAGGTCTACCAGCTCAAAAAGAGACTTTACCTTCTCGCTCTCAATGAGGAAATCAATATCGCTGTTTTTTTTATGATCCCCTCGCGCAAAGGATCCGAAGACAGCTGATCGAAGGACTCCTGCCTTTTTCAAAATCGGGAGAACCTGCCGTTGGAGATTTCGTATCGTCTGAACTTTCATCATAAAAATGAAACTGCTCCTATTTTACCATGCTAGAGTGACAGAATCTATAAAGTCAGGAGAGCGAAATACATCCCTGGAACGAAAGTATAAGCTCCTCACCAACAGCATTTAGCCTCTTTTGAGCGAAGGAACCTTCAGAACATCCTCGATGTTGACGTTCAAGACATCAATATTTACGATGTGCCCTTGTCGGTCGTAATCGAGGACCACATTGTCCTTCACATCGCTATCGACACTTTTTTTGTCGAAGAAACGAATGTTCAGAATTTTTACCTCCGGATTGTATTGTATTTTTGGCATAGGTTATAAATATTTATCAACTTTCGAAGTGTCGATGACGGTAATGATATGCTTTGTTTCGTGCAATTCTCGATAGATTGTGATCAGATTTACTCAATTTTTCGTTTCTTTTCCTCAACGATGAGATACGTAAAATTAGCTGTTTTTTCAGTTTTTACAAGGTATGGAGCTTTCCCCTTAGGGAAGTTTACGAATTTTCGGTCAGATTTTTCAAATGTAATGGTCAGAATTTCTACATTGTCCTTCAGAATTGCAAAGTCTCCACCACCATCAGTTTTTTGCTTCTCATTTTTTGAAAAAGTAAAGCCATCTCCCTTCAGGATGTATTTTGCACACAGTATATTTCTCTCAAAAAAACTGAAAGCTTTTCCATTGGGTGTAATGTGATAGGTATATTCAGTCCCGTTTGCGCTTTCGAATTTTCCACGGTTAGCCAGAGCGATATCCCTCGGCCAAGGTGCAAAAGAAAATTTGCTAATCTTGTGAACCGGAAGATAAATGTGATCATACAATTCCTCTTTTTCATTTTTATCCTCAACAAGGTTAATGCAACTCTGAATATGGTTGAGGTGTGAAGACATTTGTCCGTTAAGCCCCCTTTCTGCAGAATTAATCGCACTCTGCGCAATTATTAGAACCTCCAAATCTTTCCCATTTTTCTCCCATTCGCTTTGATGGCTC
>CAZWLI010000123.1:0-7696 GCA_964634525.1 uncultured Candidatus Peribacteria bacterium
TGACGGTAATTGTGCAGGTGAGGAAACTTGGACCGATAGCTTTCCGGCATTCATTTGAGAACTTTTTTTTGGAGTGAGGGTGAAACGGATCGAGCCGTCACTTTGTCCACTTTTCACTTCAAAAGAGGCGACGTTGGGAGCAAGCAGGGTGTACTTCGCATCCTCGGCAAAGTCATAGCCTTGAATATCATTGCTGATGACGGCGGTGCCGACGGGAAAGTCATTGAAGGTCATTTCATCCGTGCCGAAGACAACGGAGCCATCGGGTTTGCTCAGATGGAACAGCACTTTTTTGACGCTTTGTGGAGCAGCAAAGGCAATGCTGAATTTCACCGTGTCGGAAGCCTTGAGTCGAGCAAAGGAGTAAAAGTGGATCGAGCTTGCAACAAGTGCAAGCGTGAGGAGTGAAGAAAGAATTTTTTTCATGGGACAAGGGGTTAGGATTTAGGAGCTTAGGAGGCTAGGGAGTTAGGGACAGAGGACTACTGAGACGAAACAACTTTTTGGTAGTCCATGAGTTTTTCTTTGAGGAGCGCAAGTTGACTTTTCTTTTTTGGGTCAATTTGAGCATTCATGATCGTCTGGTAGACAAGATTGGCAGCTTGTTGCCTGTTCAGTTTCTGACTGTAAATAAGTCCTGGATCCTTGTCAATGACTGGAGCGTAGCCCTTGTAGTTTCGTGCAAGCTCTGCGTACGGGAGGAACCACACACCCTTGTTTACAGACTTCCTCTTCACGTTCTCGAGGTCCTGCTTGATCTTGGCGTTGTCGTGGCTGGCCGTGTTGAAGAGAATTTTGACCGCTTCAGAGATTTCAATAGTGTTCCAAGGAACAAAGAATCCGCTTCCATAGCCCTGGACGTCATTTCCCATTTTCGCTACAGCAATGAACTTCGCAAACCAAGCGATCGGCTCGACGTCGGGGAAGGAGAAGAGGTGGGTATCCACGATGAGCTTGCTCACGCGCTCGATTTCGCTCTCCTGATAGGCGATCTTTACCATGAGCTTCGTGAATTCCGCTCGCAGCATAGGCTCTTGTCCGAAGAAATTCTTCCTCTTTCTTCCGCCGGAGTATTCTTTGGAATTGTTTGGAGCATCGATCACTCCAAGCATACAGAGATACACGACGGCCTTCGTATGATTATCGCGGTATCGGCAAGACCTCATGAGCGCTTGGTTGTTTTTTGCTTGGTCAGCCTTTTTCTTCAGCTCATCAATCTTGGAAGGCTTTTTTATAAATTCCGGGAAAATTCCGCCGCCTCCGCCCCCACCTCCACTCGCAGCGACCGTAACGGGACCGCCTCCTGGAGCAGGAGGTGCCGGAGGAGCTGGTGGCGCTGGAGGAGGAACTGGCGGTGGTACTGGGGGAGGGACGGGAGGAGGAACTGGCGGAGGCGCCGGAGGAGGTCCCGGGGGAGGTGCAGGAGGAACTGGTACTGCAGCAATGTTGATCGTGAGATCAGTTGTCTGGCCCGCGTTGATCTGGACTGGTATCGGATTTGCTCCTGAGACCTGAAATCCTGCAGGGCTTGTCACCTGAACCGTTTGAGCTCCACCCGGAATATTGCCAATCGTCCCATCTCCATCTCCGGAAGCATTCGTTCCCGTAATTTGATGATGAAATTGACCCGAAACGAGCCCCGATCCGGCGGTGAGATTGTAAGTTACGTGAAGACTACCAACGGTAATCGGTGCAACCGCTGTTGCAACAATGGTAATGGTGAGATCAGTTGTCTGTCCTGCGGTGATCTGGACTGGAAGCGGATTTGCTCCTGAGACCTGAAATCCTGCAGGGCTTGTTACTTGAACCGTTTGAGCTCCACCCGGAATATTGCCAATCGTCCCATCTCCATCTCCGGAGGCATTCGTTCCCACAACCTGATGATGAAATTGACCGGAAACGAGCCCCGATCCAGCGGGGAGATTGTAGGTTACGTGAAGACTGCCAACGGTAATCGGTGCTGGCGCCTGAGCCGCTACGATCGTAATCGTGAGCGCGGTACTTTGACTAGTATTGATCGTGACCGGAATCGGATGTGTCCCCGAGACTTGAAAGCCGGAGGGAATATTACTGACCTGTACTGTTTGATTGCCATCCGGAACATTGCCGAGTGTGCCATCTCCGTCTCCGGAAGCGTTGGTGCCAACCACAGCATGATGAAATTGGGCAGAAACAAGCCCCGATCCTCCCGGAAGGTTGTAGGTTACCGAGAGGCTGCCATTGGCAAAACTCGTATTCAGCCAGGATGGCATGCTGGCCAGGAGCAGGGCAAGTGCAAGCACCCATGATGTAAATTTCTTCGCTACCTGAAAAAATGAGAATGACATAGATTTAAATGCAATTAAGAATTCCTTATTTTCGATTACTTACGGAATATGACGAAAGTCTTCACAACACCTGCATCTGTCAGAAAACTAAAGGTCTGACCATTGGGTCCGATTGCTGGGCCTTCTACTTTGACACCGATAGATTTTGCCGCAGCGTTGTTAAAGGCATTGACTCCAATGGCTCCCGTAATATTTTGTCTCGTGAAGACCTCTCCGGCTTGGCCAGGAACTTCATTCCCCAAGGCATCCCTGAACCTTGCCGTAACCTGAAGCGACACCAAATTTTCAGCAGGATCTATTGTTTTTCGAGTAAAATCCGCAACGACAGGTCCTGGTTGAGCCGTGTTGTTTGGACGAACGGTTACCGTTAATTCTGCGAAGGGTTTTGCCAAGTCAACGCCGAAGTCGAGAGTCTTGGAAGAGCCATTGTCAAGGGTGACTAATATTTTTCCCGTAACTCTTTTCGCCCCTCGAAGGCTGTTGTAAGATAATAATGCTGTATCTGCTTTTCCAGATACGACAGAGCTCACGGATGATCCCGAATCCAATTTCGCTTCAAGGACCGTGACCGAAGCGATTTTTCCGCTTGACGTGGTAGCAACAAGGGAAACATCCCCGGTTGATCCGGAAATATCCTGGCTCCCCGTGATCGTCGCATTCTGGGCTTCCAGGGTTGCATCCGGACCACCTCTCGGGTCATCTTTTGTTGCACATGCATTTAATGCGGGAGCGAGCATGGCAATCACTGCGGCATAAGCCGCAAGCACGACCGCGTGTGCTCTGCCTGCGTCGCGTGGAACCCGATGATTGCCTTCAGCACGAGATTGACCTTCGTTGACTGCCATAGAGAAAAATAAGGAAATAGGAAATAATGTATTTAAAACTTGCCTCCAACACCTGCGGAAAATGTAGCTCCATCTCTTCTATCTCTATCAATTGCAGTTCCAGTTGGGCTATCAGCGCTAACAACTCCGCTATCAGCAGTTGCTTTTACGGAGAAAAACAGATTTCCAATTTGTACTAGGAGCTCTGCTCCAAATGCTTTCAATCGAGTAGCAATGTCACCTCTATTTCGCTTTTCTGGACTTTTTGCCGTTTCAAAAACAGCAACTCCTGAAAGCTCTGCTGCAGTCACCATATCGCCTTCCCCCTTTCCAACCATTTTCATTCCAATTTTTACCAAAGCGTCTGAGCCAATGGCTTCTTGGGCAAATCGACTTTCCACACTCCCTCCAACTTGTGGCCCAAAATCATATCCCAATGCATTTCCTAGCCTAAAGGATGCTTTTGCATCGGCACGGGCTGTACCATGGACATCTGATCCACGGAAGTTCTGAATACCGGCTCCGAGTGTGCCCTGAATTTCGCCGGCGAGATGCTCCGAAATGCCATTTTCATGCCCCAAGGCAGCTCGAACGGTACCTCCTACCATGCCGTCCTTGAGATCGTCAGGATGTGACCCTGCATCGGTTCTCATTCTTGCGGTTGGTCCCACGAGCACCTTTCCACGCGTGTCATCAACCACCTCAAAGAGGACAGCTGCATCAGCTTTTGATAATCCAAATCTACTCTTTCCCAGTCTTGATGTTCCAGCTTCTCCAGAAACTTCGAGACGAGTTCCTTTGATGTACTGATGTCCCGGTCCTTGCCATGCCTTACTCTCATCGAACTTCCCAGCATTTCCGGCACATCCCGTTGCAAACGCCAATGCGGCAGCCGCTGCAACACTCATTCTTGAAGCACGTTCAGGTCCTCGTTGTGACATAGAAAATGATAAAAATATGAAGAAGCTATATAAGCATTTCCTTTACAACATGTCAATAGCATTTCCAATTATCAATGTCAATTTCATATTATTAAGAACACCAATAGCTACGGCAATCCTTGTATTACCATTTGGAGCTTGTTGTTCGGGATGGTAATTTGGTGGTAGCCCCAATCTTCCTTTGTATGAAACGAATTCTGCTCAAGCTCTCCGGTGAAGCGCTCCTCGGACATCAAGATTCCGGCATTGATTTCTCTATTCTTGGCGATTTGGCGAGCCAGATTATTGCCCTGCGGAAGAAAAACTATGAAGTGGCGGTGATCGTGGGCGCCGGCAATATCTGGAGGTATCGCGACACGACTCAGTCTCACATTGATCGCGTTTCTTCGGACTATATGGGCATGATGGCGACTATTATCAACTCCGTGGCGCTGATGTCGGCGATTGAGCAACGTGGAGGCTACGCTCGAGTTTGCAGCGCCATCGATGTCCCCGCCGTGGCCGAGCCCTACATCAAGCGTCGAGCCTGCCGACATCTGGAGAAGGGGAGAATTGTGGTCTGTTCGGGTGGTACCGGAAATCCTTATTTCACGACCGACATGGCGGCTGCGCTTCGCGCACTGGAGCTCGAGTGCGATCTGCTCGTGAAAGCGACCAATACCGACGGCGTCTATGACAGCGACCCGAAGAAAAATCCCAAGGCCAAGAAATATAGGAAGGTAAGCTATGATACCGTGCTGGAAAAGGATTTGAAGGTCATGGACGGCGCCGCGATCGCCCTCTGTCGAGACGGCAAGATGCCGATCCAGGTCTTCAAATTCGGCAAACAAACTGACCTGATGAAGGCGGTGGAGGGAAAGGTGGGCACACGGATTGAGTAATGTTTTCCATGCAAAAATGGTTTTGGCGCATTTCGCTGGTTTGCATCGCGGTCTTTCTGACCATGGGTTTTTTTCGTCTCAGTTTTGATGCCTTCAAGAGTTATTTTGCGGGAATGATTGCCTCGGAACTCAGCTATCCGAAGGCTCGTATTTCTGTGGAAAGTGGTCGGGAGGATCTTCTGAGTATCGTTGTTATGCTTGAGCCATTCTTTTCTGATTTGCCAAATGCCGTGGATCCGAACGATCTCGCTGTTCGTCTCTCGGCAGCAAGCGTGGGGACAGTCACATCTCCCGATCTTCAGCGTGTCAACGGCTATTCTTTTCTCCAGGCGTTTCTCAAAAAAAGCGAAAGAGTGACGATCGAGTATATTCATCGAGTAGACGGTGAAGATAGAATTTACGATTCAAAAATCATTGATTCGCTTCAGATAATGAAAGCAGAACCGACAAGCCTTGGGGCACTGAAGGGTTCAGCTTTGGTTCCATCAGAAACGCCAAAAGTTCCACTTTCGGTTTTTCAGTGGATTGCTATTGCAATCTTAGGAGTGATCGGAGGAATGTATGTTGCGTTGAAGCTAGCGCAGAGGAGAAATCATGATTCCTAACAGTGCTATCTTTTTGCCCTGAAGCTTCTCTTGAAGAGCAGAGGAATCCCCGCCGGATCATCCTCCGTAATGATTTGCATGATCTGATTCAGCAGCTTCAGTCTCTTCACGCCGTTCAATTCTATGCGTTGTTTTTGGAGCAGTTCATCGGCGGCTCTGTTGGAATAGGATCCATTGATGGTTGAGTTTGAATCGATGAAGGAATCCAGGAACGGCGAAATATCCCCGAGCTGATACCTGATCGGCACAAGGACAAGGTCAGGGAGGCGCTTCTTCAGCTCCTCATCGAAATGTTGATCGGCGATTTCCACGGGAATGATATTGAGGCCCGCCTGCTCCAAGTGGCCTTCCACAACCTGAGCGAGGGCTTTTTCGGAGGATGGATAGTGCAGCTTCAGGGTGATCGTCTTCAAACCCAGCTTCTCCTGCTGTTTGATCACGATCTCGGAAAGATTGTCGATATTCTTCGACAGATTGATCTTCGGGAAATATCCCACAACGCCAGGAGGGGCGAATTGTGTGCCGAGTCGTCCATAGCGGAAGTAGCTCGTTTCCAGGACGCGACTATTCTGTAGGCTTCCCCGGACCGCCAGCACGGCTTCTTTGTCCTTCAGGAAGAAATTATTTCGATCCACCATGAGCACAATAATCTCCGGATTCATTTTTGGTATAATGGAGTAGCCGGCTTTGGCAAGCTTTGGCCAGAGGGCAAGATCGGGATCTTCAAAGACATCAATAACCTTTTTGTCGATGAGCTCCGACAAGGCAGCCTGACTTTTTTCGTAGATGATCTCCTGGTAGAGCGGCTGGTGACCCAGGAATGGGAGCTCAAAGGCATTTGCATTAAGCTTCCCACGGCTGTGATCCGAGAAGGCCTCGAGCTCGTGATACCGCTCGGTATCAGCAGGTTGCGTGCTGCTGAGCAACCCGGGCCGAAGATTGACCAGGGACATTTTTTGAGGAAGAAGGGGGTCGGGATGGGACGTCGTGAGTTGGAGTCGAGCATCGTCCAGGGCCTTGGCCTGGATTTCATTCTTCATTTTTTCTTGGATACGAGAGGCAAGATTGTGAGCATTCCCAGAGCGGAGAGCAAATTCCCAGGTGAGATCTGAGATCGCACTCCAGCTGGAAGCCATGGCGGGAACTACCTCGAGCTCTTCGTTCAGCTTTGTCAGGGTCTGCGTGAGGGGAGCTTCGGGATACGTCAGCTGAATGTGAACGGTCTCCTGAGGTGAGGTATTGCCCCGCAACCACGTGAGAAGAGATTGAAAAATCCCGATCTTTTTCTGCGGAGCAGAGATTTGAAAACTGCGAACAAGTGTTGCTCTATTGTTCTCATCACCTTGTCCTTTTCCCTGAGCCATGAGGATGATTTGAAGCGGTTCCCCGGAGGGAACTCCCGAGAGAGCAATCTGAAGAGAAAAAGTAGAAGGCGATTGTGTTGAGAGGTCGTGGGATTCCTGGGCGAGCGTCGGAATCACGATGGAGGTGAGCGTCACGACAGTCGGTTTCTCGGTAAAAATTTTTCCAGAAAGATGAGCCGTCACGGCCCCGTCTTGTTGGGCCTTTACGACCCTCAGAAAATCTCCATCTTCGGTGTGCAATGACTGTCCTACTTGGGAAAATTCGATCCTCTCGAGACTGATCGCAAGCGTGGCGTTGTCGCTTTCAAAAGCAATATCGAGTTCGGGGTCCAGAACGATGGGAATAGCTTGCCACCGGCCTTCCTGTGGAATGCTGAGACGAGGGTCCGGAAAGCTGGAGAAAAGAAGGATCATTTCACCCTTAAATTCTTGAGGTATTGCCGGAAGAGGAAGAAGAAAAGGTTTTTTCTTCACCGCATTGACTTTCCCGAGATCCTTAAGACTTCCATCGTCGCTGACGAGGAAGACAAAGAGTGAGCCCGTCTCCTCCGCCAGCCCCTTGATGACGGAGAGCTCTTTCAGCGTCTCGTGAGGATTGAAGGAGCCTAGGGTGACAAGCTTTGACTCAGGCGCCTCATGAGTTCTTTTTTTCACCGTGCCAAAACTAAGGGGGTCAAGCTTTGGAAAGCCGCTCTCCTTGTTCGCCGAAACAGTCTCTGGACAGAAAACCATGAAAGCGACAGCAAGGCAGATG
>CAZWLI010000124.1:0-3577 GCA_964634525.1 uncultured Candidatus Peribacteria bacterium
TTCAACTTGGATCCGGTCGACATTCTTTGAAGTAAAATGAATGTCGCTATCGTGAGACGTATCAAGATATCGGTAGAAAACATCAGAAGCAGCGAAAAAAGAAGGGGCTGTGATTTCTTCCCGTCGTCCTGAACGCTCGAACGAAATGAGCTTGAAACTCAAAGCAGAGGAAAAATAATCATGATCCGGCGCTCTAAGACTGTTGGCAACAAAAAGATTTATATTTTCTCCTTTTTGAGAAAACTGTGGAAACTCCAGGATCACCTGGCGAGCGCTGATCGAACGAATCGAAAAAGCAATCGCGGGAGAAAAAACAAGAGCATGCTTCAGGTCTTCTTCGGAAACGGGCTCTTCAAGATGAAGCTGAAGCGTGTCCTGATGAACCGCAAACGTTTTTTCAGCTTCATCAAAGAGAGCCTCGGGGACGGCAGAGAAAAAAGACTTCGTCCGGAAAATCATTTCCTGCTCCTTTCCAAGGGTCATATTCCCTTCTGCGCCGGCAAGAGAATCTTTGAGGATGAGATGATAGGTCTCTCCGTACAGCCATGGTTTTTTTCCCGGACTCAGGATGAGCATTGTTCTTTTTTCATCGGCGAAAGAAAGGACAAGATCTTCGACCTTCCTTCCAAGACTATCGCGAAGTTCGCTGCCGGAGCGAAAATTGTCGAGCGTGAGGGGCTGAAGAAAAGAAATGGAGAAGGGATCGTGAACATCAAGACGCCGTGAAGAAAAATCTTGCCCGCTCTGAAGCATCAATCGATCGGTAAAAAAAACTGTCCGAAAATCGCTGAGAATTGGACTCCTATCCAGGGCCTGAAGAGAATCCCTTCCCAGGAGATGATACTCGGTCGAAAAGGCAAATCGATTCTCTGGAGTGAAAATGAGCGTATCGGTAGAAACCCACTCCCAATTCCCCTTGACGAAAGGCTGCAACGAAAGCAAATGATCTCGACGCATGGGCTGAGAAAAAAAGAGAATTATCTTGTCCTGAAGACCAAGGTGACCATCGCTTGGAAAAATGGCCTTCAGGGCAGCAATAGGCCCCTTTTGATAGGAAAAGACATATTCCTTTTTGATGGGGATGCCAAAGACATTACTCATGCCATTGCTGACACTGAGGGTATAACGCACCTTTGTCTCAAGAGGGATCTCCGGCTTCATCTGAAGAACGTTGCCGTCCCAGAGGGTTTGATAGGGAACGCGAGGGGAAAAGTGGAGATTTTTCTCCACGCTTCTCTTGTCCATCCGCTGGCTAAAGATCAGGGTAAAGCTGCCTTCCGGAGCGATGTCCTGAGAATGATCTTCTCGGGGTTCGAGAATTTCTGGCGGAGTTTTGAGAAATGGGGAAAGGATCCGAAACCATGAAAAAAGCAGCACGACGGTCACAAAAACCGCCCAAAAAACGGTGATTTTTGGAGCTTTCGGCTTCTTTTTCTGCGTTCCCGAGAAATGATCGTGCATACGCTTAAAAACTGCCATTTCCGACATTTTAACAGCTTTTGAGAGGAAAGATAATTTGACTTTTTAGTATAATAATGTTATTATACTCACCGATCTATCCCAACATTTATGCCCTTTCGTTAGCACTTTTCTTCCTTCACATGCGGCAGAAGGTAAGTTTTGCGTAGCCCTCATGCTTCCCTCAACAGGAGCTGCGCTGTCCTCGCCACTCCCCATGTGAAAAAACCCTCAAACCCTCTAGCCGCCAGCTAGTGATGAGAAGCATTTTTTCACATCATCATTATAGCATCTTTGGGGCGGAGGCTCAAGTCCTTATCCCCATTTTTTATGTTCCATTCCTTGAACTTGCTGCAAAGCAAGCTGGTTTGTTATTACCTCCATCACTATGCTTTTTTTACGCTGGTGGATGAAGGCGTGAAGCATTTGAGTCACGTGTACCATATCTATCATGCGGTATTCTAGAACACGATCCCAATATCCAAATTAATACCACCGAATAACCCTAATAGCATTCGGGTCATTCGGTTCGCATTTGGATATTAGGGTCGAGTATACTATTCGTATCATTCGTAGATTCGTATGCTTATTCGTAGATTCGGATCGCCTTCATTACCAACTTTCCGCAAGTCACAAATGAGACGTGCCTGGTTTGATCCCTCCCTCTCTTCCTGGAACACTGTCAGCACGCTTCCCAAGGATCTTCGTGAAGAACTGGAAGCAAAGGTTCCGTGGTCCTCGGTGAAGCTGATCCGATCTCCTTCGTCCAAAACCGCGGTGAAGGCACTTTTTGAGCTTCACGATGGAAAAAAAATCGAATCGGTGCTCATGGTGAATTCGAAGGGTCAATGGACCGCCTGCCTCTCCTCCCAGGTTGGATGTGCCATGGCCTGCGACTTTTGTGCCACGGGCAGCATGGGCTTCTTCCGTGATCTCACGATCGACGAGATCGTGGATCAACTTCGGTACTGGCAACACTACCTTTTTAATAAAAATCGCGAAGCCTTTGGCCTTGTGGGTCCCAAAGCAAGCGAATCTCCTTACGAGGAGAGCCCGCGAGAGGGGCGAAGTCCCTTTCGCGTGAGTAACGTTGTCATGATGGGTATGGGCGAGCCGCTGAATAATTATCAGCCTGTTCGTGATGCGATGAGGTGTTTTATCGAGGATATGGACATCGGAAAGACAAAAATCACGCTTTCCACCGTCGGGGTGAAAAGGGGCATGGAAGAACTCTTGGATGATCCTCTGTGGCCTGATGTCCGGGTGGCTATTTCACTCCACTATGCAAATCAAACAAAACGCCTCGAGCATATGCCGGTCGCCAAGCAGCGAAGCCTGGATGATCTTCATGACTGGTGCCTTCGATATCTGAAAAAATTCGGCAACCGCAAGCATCACCTCACCTTCGAATACCTCATGCTGCAGGGCAAGAATGATGGCGAAGACGATATTGAAGCCCTGCGAAAGTTCCTGGAAGGCATGGACCACTACAAGCTCAATCTGATCCCCTGGAATGTCGTGAATAATCTCCACTACAACCGCGCCTCACGTGAGCGCACCGAGGCCTTTCAACAATCACTCGAAAAACATGGCATTTTCGCCACCATCCGAAAAAGCCTCGGCATCGAGATCGATGCGGGATGCGGGCAGCTGGCGGTGAAAGAAGATTTGATTTCACTCTGAAGCCCAGCTACCATACACAAGCATTCCTGCCAAAATCAATGAAAGGAGATGGGGTTTGAACCAAAACTGGTGAAGAAGTTTGAAGAAAAAAGAGATTGATCGGAAGAATAAAGTATGAATAATGGAGAGGCTCGAGATGAACAGTTTTGGAAAAGGAGATTTGAATTCGTAACCGAAGGAGCTTGCAGAGCAAGATCCGAAGGTGGAGAATTTAAATCGACGCCCGGCCTGGTAGCTCAGTGGTAGAGCAGAGGATTGAAAATCCTTGTGTCGATGGTTCAATTCCGTCTCAGGCCACCATATCCCAGCATTTCGAGTTTTTCCCAAGTGCCGACCAGGCCCCAGCCGCGGCGCCCCGCGCTTTTTTGCGGTCGAGGACAAGGTTCAATCCAAAGACTTTGAGAAGTTGAACCTTCTTCGCTGCAAGCGAAGGATC
>CAZWLI010000125.1:0-17100 GCA_964634525.1 uncultured Candidatus Peribacteria bacterium
TCGGATCACGATGTCGCCTCGCGTGGCAGCAGCAGCGATGGCCAGCGTCCCAATCTCCAGATAGTCACAGGTGATACGGTGTTTCACTCCTTGAATGGGATTTCCTCCTTCCACGCTGATCACATGCGTGCCTTCGCCCTGCAGAAAAGTTCCGGACTGGATGAGGAATCGACAGAGATCCACCACGTGCGGTTCTTGGGCCGCGAGGCGAATCACCGTTTGCCCGGGCAGTGAGGAAGCGAGCATGAGAATATTTTCCGTGGCCGTGACCGAAATCTCTTTCAGCACGACTTTGCCTGCCTTTGCCTTGCTGGCATCCAGACTCATTTCATTTTCTTCCTGGCTCACCGTGACGCCCAGGGCTCGAAAAGCATCCAGGTGCGTGTCGATGGGACGTTTGCCCAGGATACATCCTCCGGGATAGCCGAGGCGAACTTTTTTCGTACGAGCAAGAAGAGGGCCTACCAGCAGAATACTGGCGCGCATTTTTTTCACCATATCGTAGGGAAGATCGGTATTTCGAATCTGAGCGGTCTGGATCGTGAGGGTGTTATCAGAAAAACTCCACCGGCTTCCGACATGCTCCATGATCGAGAGCAGACTTCGGACATCTTGAATGTCGGGAACATTCGTCAGGGTGCACTCCTCGGTGGTCAGCAGTGTTGCAGCAATGATCGGCAGCGCAGCGTTCTTTGAGCCTGAAGGTGTCACTTCGCCGCTCAAGGGTTTGCCTCCCTTAATAATAAATCTCATAGGCTTTTTAGGATAATGTTATTTCCTTGCCCCACTCATCATAGATCAGTACCTCATTCTCCAACACTATTCCTTTCTTTTCAAGCACTTCACGTTTCACCTGTCGGGCTAATTCGACAATCTCCCTTGCTGATGCCGTACCATCGTTCATCAAAAAGTTGGCGTGCTTTTCGGAGATGAAGGCGCCTCCGATCCGTAGCCCCTTGAGGCCCGAGTCTTCGATCACTTTGCCGGCATAGATTTCCTTTGGCACCGGATTTTTGAAAAAAGAACCACAGCTATGGCCTTTGGGTTGCTTCGCGATTCGAGTCAGCAAAATCTCATCTTTCTTCGGCGGCTGACCTTTTCGCACGATCAATTTAGCCTTCCACACGAGCCAATATTGATCCTTGATCCGGCTTCCTCGGTACGAAAATTTACATTCCTCATTTGATAGAGTTCGAAATTTTTTCCCATCAAAGATTTCAATGCTCGAGACAAGCTCACCGAATTCTTCCTGAGGAATGCCAATGTTTCCCCGCACCGCGGAACCGACAACTCCCGGAATGCCGACAAAATTATCCAGACCATTTAGGTCTTTTTTCCTGAGTTCATGAATCAAGCGCGAAAGAATTTTTCCTCCCTCCACCGTGACGAGCGCTTCTTCAGAAGAGAAATCTTGGTCAACTGTTACCGTATCGTTCACCAGGTGAATGACAAGACCTCGAAATCCTTCATCGCTGATGATGAGATTGGAGCCCTGACCCAGGTACAAGACGGGAAGTTTTTTTTCTGCTGCAAGCAAGAAAGCTTTTTCCAGGTCTTCGCGTGTGCGGACCTCGGCAAAGTAATCAGCCTTGCCGCCGACCTTCATCCAGGTGAGGAGTTTGAGATGAACTTTTTCACGAATGCAACTTGCGGTTGGCATGAGTTTTTTGTTTATGGTGGTGATGGCGGTGCACCAGGAGCGCAATAACGAAGCTCAGGATCAGAAGAGCTGCCGAAATAAGGAGCTGGTAGGGCTCGACGTGAATTTGCGAAAGTTCAAATGAATCAACGTTTTTGAGCGTCGCCCCAAAGCTGATGAAGGCACCGGTATCGACGATCATACTGAGAGCGGTCGCGGCCAGGAAGGGCTTCCATCCAACATTGAGCAGGGCCGCGCCGTAATTCACGACGTCAAAAGGAAGATACAGAAGTCGCATAATAAGAACCGCGGCAAAACCATTTTTTTCGATCTCATCCCGCCAGGTCTCCATGAATTTGTTTCTTCCCTCAAAATTCATATCTTTGGCAAAGTATCGGCCAATGGTGAAGGCAACCATGGCTGAAATACTTGCCCCCACGAGCGTAAACAAAAACCCTCCCCAAAAGCCATACACCACTCCGGAGAGCGCGTAGAGAATCCAGGCGGGAAAAAGAAAAATCGGGCGAATGAGATAGATAGCAATGAAAAGCAATGGGCCGTACCAGTTGTCCTTGATCGTATGAAAGAAGATTTTCATCAGTACCTTTGGGCTCAGATGATAGAATTTCATCAATGCTGCCGTGCTGATGACGATCAATGTCCAGCAAAGAAATGTGATCAATCTGTTGCGGTGTTTTTTGAAAAAGGCAGGGAAAATCAAAGTTAAAAAAAAGACTCTTGTCGCAGTATAGCATAAATTCTTTTCACAACTGGAGCCGCCTATCAGACTTGAACTGATGACCTACCGCTTACAAGGCGGTTGCTCTACCACTGAGCTAAGGCGGCACGGAGAAAGCAGAATGGTGGATGGGGAGGGATTCGAACCCCCGAAGACGTAAAGCCAGCGGATTTACAGTCCGCCCCATTTGGCCACTTTGGTACCCATCCGACTGCGTGACAAGCCTAACAAAATGATTTCCTCATCGCAACTTGAAGAGAAAGCCTCCGCTCCCGGCGAGGTGACCTTTCGATTTCAGCGGAGGATGTTGGCGGAAGAACGAGTTTTCAAAATCGTTGTGAAGGAGGTGGTGGGAAGGAGGAAGCAGGAAGTCGTTCTTTTGATTCAAGATTTGAAGGAAGGCTTCTGTCTTCGCTGAATTTTTTCCGCAGTTATCAAGATTCAGTTTGGAGTAGGCTTGCTGCGTTGAAACCTTGATGCCGGTGTCCAAATAGTTGATCTTCAGTGCTTCGACGCTCCAGCTTTGGATGTACTGATCGCCGAAGCCTTCGAAGTACGCGAGATTGTCGTCCAACACGAAGAAGGGCACATCAGCGCCGATCTTTTTCGCAAGTTCAAGCAGATCATGCTCCGGAATCCCCTTCTCTTTTCCGAAGAATTTCAGAATGGTTCCGGCATTACTGGAGCCGCCGCCGAGGCCAGATTGAATGGGAATATTTTTTTTTAAATGAATTTCCCAGCCTGTTTCCCCGAGAAGTTTCATGGCCTTGAGGATCGTGTTTTCTTCATTTGTCGGAACTCCAGAGGATGAGCAGGTGAGAACATTCCTTTTTTCTGGAATCGACTTGAGTTCGATTTCATCGAAGAGGTTATCGTCTCGGTAGAGAATCGTATTCACGAAATGCCTGCCGGTTCGTTCGTCTTTGCCCAGGATATCGAGGCAGAGGTTGATTTTGGCGGGAGTGTGAAGATTCATTTTTGAATGAGGCTAAGGATGGTCATGCAGGAAATGCCTGCCCGCTCCGAAGGCGCGCCTTTCATCATCGAATCTCCCGTGGTTGCCGTAATTCCAATTCTTTCCTCTTCAATGTCGAGCAGCTTCGACAGGTTCTTTTTCATTTTCGGGACCAAGGGGTCAATCTTTGGTTCGGTGCAGGTCAGACTGATGGCGAGGTTGTGAACGTTCCAGGACCCCCAAGCCCCCTTGTAAGGGGGAGTGTGAATGATTTTTTTTACGTACTTTGTAGAATCAAAAATTCCCTTTTTGCACATCGGATCGGCGATTTCCGAAAATGATCCCTGGCCCATGGCTGAGAGAAGAGCGTTGCAGAGCGCGTGGAGGATCACATCACCATCAGAGTTTGCTTTGAGCTTCGGGAAGCCTTTGACCTTCACCCCGGCGAGGGTGAGCGTGCCTTTGGTATCAAACGAGTGGGCATCTTCACCAATGCCGACACGGACCTCCCCCCTCAGATGTTCCTCCAGATGTTCTTCCAAAAATTCAATATCTTTGGGAGTCGTGATCTTGATATTCCAATCTGAGGTTTCGAAGGCTCTGATGGGGATGGTGGAATTCTCGAAGAGGGATATTTCATCCGTGACCCCCCAGCCCCCTTCCGCCACGGCGGACAAGTGCAAGGGGGGAGTAGGTTTTTTCAAGTGTTCACAAAGTGTCTTTCGTCGAAACCCTTGTGGAGTCTGGGCGCGCCACAAATCATTTCGAGGAATGGTCGTGGATTTCACCCCCTTCAATTGTCGAACCGTATCGACAATCTTTTGGCCGACAAAACAAGCACAATCATGTTTCAACAATTCCTTGTGAACTCGTAAAAAGTCTTCGACCTGGGCCAGGGGATTGGCAACATTGTGGATGATCACGATCTCACCCTTGGCTTTTTTGAGCCCGATCTTCACGGATTCATGCCTGGTCTTTCCACCTTTTTCTACAATGATGACTTCGTGTTTGAATGGGAGTGATTTGAGAAGCTCAAGATTCCACTGGAGCAGCGTCTTGCCCATCAGGAGAGCTTGTGCTTTTGCTTGTCCAAGGCGCGTCCCCTTTCCGCCGCAGAGAAGAATTATGCTCGTCATAAAAAAAGTTAGGGGGTCCTAAGGTATTTCAGAATTTCAGGGTAACGAATTTTTCCCGCCAAAAAATTTTCCACCGCTTCCTGATCTTTTTCAACTATTGCTTTAAGAAGTTCGGGGTGATTTTTTGCGATACCGAGCACCAGATCAAAGCAGGGAAATCGGCCAGGCTCAATTCGTTTAAAATGCAAGTCGTGGTCGAATGATAATCCAACGGGATTGCTTCGTCGTCCGTCCGTCTGAGGCGGACGGACTCCTCGCAATGACATTGGAGCGCGTTCTGGAAAAAAAAGCGCATATCCAAGGGAAAATTTCATATCCGGTGGATAGGCCAGCATTTTCGAAGAGCCGTCCGTGAATTCCACGATGGCGTGGACGATGCTCTCGGGATGCAGGCGGACTTCGATCTGCTCGTAGGGAATGCCAAAGAGGTGATGCACTTCGATCACTTCGAAGGCCTTGTTCACGAGTGTGGCGCAGTCGACGGTGGTCTTCGCACCCATGCTCCAGGTGGGGTGCTTCAGCACTTCCTCCGGTGTCACGTTGTTCAAGTCTTCCCATTTTCGATCTCGAAAAGGTCCGCCGGAAGCGGTGAGAATGAGCCGCTTCACAGCCGATATTTTTTCACCGACCAAGCACTGGAAGATGGCATTGTGCTCACTGTCGAGTGGCATCAACTCGGCTTGCTGCTCCCTCGCGAGATATACCAGATTTTCGCCGTGAATGATCAAGAGCTCCTTGTTCGCGATTGACACGCGTTTCTTCAAAGCCAAGGCTTTGAGTACGGCTTCATAACTTTCAACTCCATGATCCAAGACCATGAGATGATCTATTTTTTCGTTCACCAAATCTTCCCCCTTGCCGAGCCTAAGATTTTTGCACGAAAATTCTTTGCCAAGTTCCTGAAGCTTCTTCTCATTCTTTTGGGCTGACATGCCGACGACCTGAAACTCATTCGGATATCTTCGAATGATATCCCGTGTCTGTGTTCCCAGATTTCCCGTGGCGCCGAGGATAAGAATTTTTTGCATACGGTTGGCTTTGGTAAGCCAATGGTACGCTGGAAGGAGCTTCCTGAAAACTCCTAATTTTCTTGACCCCTTCGAAACCGAGCTCCTCGTTGATTTTCTTTTGCAGCAGAAAGCTTTTCATTTGGACTTCCTGGGCGATCACGGAGCTGGTGACGGAGATCCAAAGAGCATGGTCTTTGTACCGCTTCACGCTGATTTCCTCAAAAACATCAGGGGAAAAAACATCACGACAGGCATTCGAAGCCTTCGTGATGACGAGGGCTGCCTGAAGCGTCTTCTCCAAATGCAGCTTGGAGGCTGTGCGGGGAAGGAGATCTTGAAGGGAAAAGAAACTCATGGCGATGCTAACTTCTCCATTCTAGCCTACTTTCCTCATAATAATCATGTCCCGCCATATCATTAATGACGATCACCGGAAAATCCTTCACTTCAAATTTTCGAAGCGCCTCCATCCCCACATCTTCGAAGGCGATGATCTCTTGCTTCACAATGCACTTGGCATGCTTCACGCCAATGCCGCCGAGAGCGGCAAAGTACACAGCCTTACCTTTCATGAGCGTGCGCGTTTCTTCACCTCTTTCACCCTTTCCGATCATGCCAACCACTCCGAGCTCGAGCATGTCCTTGGTGTATTTGTCCATGCGCCTGGCGGTTGTTGGCCCGGCACTGTTGATGACCTGCCCGGGCTTGCTGGGCGCGGGACCAACGTAGTAGATCATCTGGCCTTTCAGATCCACCGGCAATGGTTTGCCAGCCTGCTTGAGGTCCACGAGTCGTTTGTGCGCTTCATCGCGTGCGGCGAAGACCGTGCCGGTGAGGAGGAGTTGGTCACCGGAACGCACCTGTCCCAAATTTTTGAAGCTGAATGGAATGGTAACTTTGATGGTTTTCACAGCAATTGTTAGATTGTTGAATTGCTGAATTGCTCAGATACTTAAACATTAGAACAATTGAACAATTAATCAATTCTTCATGGATCTAATATCTTCCATTCATTCGAGGGAAGCAGGGCGGATATATGAGAGGCGTCTTTCGGCAGCTGAATGCTCATGGCGCACAAGGCAGGTTGTCGCTCGACACGTAAAGGTCCGCCTTCGTGTAATTCTTCCACATGTTGTTCAAAGGCTCCATTCTTGTCTTTGGTGTGGTAGCAAATATGGGTCGGAAAAGCAGCCTCGAGAGAAAGGGTCTTTTGAACTCCTGTTAGAACTTTTTCTCCCCACCGGCCTGAAAAAATGGTCAGGCTTTTTTTATCACCGAAGAGATATCCAAAAATACTCGAACCTTTTTCCGCTTTTTGAAAGCAGGGCTTTGAAAACAGCTCAGCAAATGCTGGCTCACGTTGAGCTGCCATTTCACGCAGTTTTTCATCATCGAGGATACGTGTTTGAGGACACCCAACAGCTGCTCTTGCTATGCTGATGAATCTCGCAGCGAGTTCTGGTTTTTTTTGAAGGGCCGAGAGCCATTCACGTCTGGCAACAGCCCTTGCGATTTTAAAAATGCCATCGCCTTCTGAATTTTCTGACATATTTCGTAGAATTGTAAGGATTCTAGGGCACGAAAGGTCTAGGAGATAAGTTTTTTGAGCGTTCTTACAAACGTATTGATTTCCTCCTTCGTCGTCCACTTCCCCAGGCTCACCCGGAGGCTCGAGCCTGCTTCTTCGTCGCTCAGTCCAATGGCTTTCAGGACATGGCTAGGCTCGGAGATGCTTGAAGAGCAGGCTGCGGTGGTGGCAACCGCAATGCCTTCCAGATCGAGCTTTTTCACGAGTGTATCAGCATCGATGTTGGGTATGAAAAAGTTTAAATTATTCGGAGTGCGTTTCTCGAGGCTGCCATTGAGCTCAACTCTGGGGATTTCTTTTTGAAGTTGTGCCCAGAGTTCATCGCGAAGTTTTGTGATCCCTTCTCTGTGACTCCCTCGCATGAGTATATCCACGGCCTTGCCCATGCCGACAATCCCTGCGACGTTTTCTGTCCCAGCTCGCATTTTGAATTCCTGACCACCTCCGTGGAGCAAGGGTGAAATTTTTGTGCCGTCTCTCACGAAGAGTACTCCCACGCCTTTCGGTCCGTAGATTTTCCCGGCGTTCAGCGTGAGCAGATCCACGTTCAGTTTTTTCACATCCAGATCAAAGAACCCCGCAGCTTGGCAGGCATCGGTGTGGAAGGCAATACCCTTTTCTCGGCAGATCTGCCCGATCTCTTGCCCAGGCTGAATCGTACCGATTTCATTATTGACGAAGTGAATCGACGCCAGGATGGTCTCGGGGCGAAGAGCGGCTTTGAAATCCTCCACCATCACGATGCCGTCTCGGCCCACCGACAGCTTGGTCACTTCGATATCAAAGAGCCTTTCGAGATATTCGAGGGGTCTCAGCACGGAGCTGTGCTCGATTGAGGAGGTAATCACATGCAAGCGGATTTTTCCCCTCTCCTTTAGGAGAGGGTTAGGGTGAGGATCTTTAAAAGAACCTCTCTGCCCCTTCGGGGCATCTCCCCTAAAGGGGAGAAGGCCATGATTGCTCAATGCCGCTTCAATGACTCCTCGGATTGCCCAGTTGTTGCTCTCGGTCCCCGAGCTCGTGAAATACACTTCTGTGGGTTGGCAGTTCAGAAATTTTGCAACCTTTATTCGAGCTTCATCAATGGCAGCGCGTGCTCGCTGAGCCGGCTGATAGACCGCGTTCGGATTTGCGAACTCTGAACTAAGCCAGGGCTTCATGGCTTCAAAGACCTCGGGGTCGAGAGGGGTCGCCGCTGCGGAGTCGAAGTACATCATATTCCAACGAGTTCCCTCACCTTTTCCATCACGATATTGGCTTCAAATTTTGCTTTCATGGCGCCATCGCGGAGCACATCTTCTACATACCCGCTTCGAAGTTCGAACTTTTTGCGATTTTCCCAGATGGGTTCCAGGAATCGAGTAACGGCTTTCAAAAGCTCCTTCTTCGCCTCACCGTAGCCATAGCCGCCAGCTTTAAATTTCTTGGCCATGTCCTCGGCTTGTTCAGGAGCTACGAGTTTGTACAATTCGTACACAATATTTCCCTCAGGATCTTTCTTCTCCTTCACCTCCTTACTGTCCGTGACGATCGACATCACCTTTTTCTTCAGCTCTGCTTCTTCGATGAAGAGCGGGATCGTATTGCCATAGCTCTTGCTCATTTTCTGTCCGTCGATGCCGGGGATGATCGCGACTTCTTCGGGAATGAAAGGCTCGGGAATTTTGAAAACATCTCCATAGACATGGTGAAATTTTTCTGCAATATCTCGCGTCATTTCCACATGCTGCTTCTGATCTTTCCCCACCGGAACCAGGTCGGCACGGTAGAGAAGGATATCCGCAGCCATCAGCACCGGATAGGTGAAGAGGCCAACGCTGGCACTGATCCCTTTGGCTGTTTTGTCCTTGTACGAGTGTGCCCGTTCGAGGAGCCCCATGGGGGTGACCGTGCCCAGAATCCAGCCCAGCTCCGTATGTGCGGGAACATCCGATTGTTTAAAAATAACGCATTGCTGAGGGTCCAGTCCACAGGACAAAAAAGTGAGGGTTGCTTCCGTGCTGAGTCTTCGAAGTTCAGGCCCGTTTTGAAGACTGGTCAGACTGTGAAGATCAACAACCATGAAATAACACTGATGTTCTTCTTGCATTTTTTTCCACTGCTGAATGGCCCCAAAGTAATTGCCGAGGTGAAGATCGCCGGAGGGTTGGATGCCTGAGAGGACGCGTTTCATAGGAGCTTGTTAGCTTGTTAGCAACGTAGCTCGTTAGAATTCCTAAAAAGCTAAGAAGCTATCGTTCTGATTTCTGAAATATGGTCAAGAGTGGGGTTGCCACAAAAATCGAGCTGTAGGTTCCCACGATAATCCCGAGGGTGAGGGTGAGAATGAAGTAGAAGATCTCTGTGGCACCGAGGAAGAGCATGGGCAAAAGCACCAGGAGCGTGGCGAACGAAGTGTTAATCGAGCGGGCCATGGTCTGCTGGACGGAGCGCTCCGCGACGTCTTCGAAGCTTTCGTTGTATTTCTTGTGGACCACATTTTCACGGACTCGGTCGAAGACCACGATGGTGTCGTGTACTGAGTAGCCCATGACGCTGAGCAGGGCGGTGATGATGAGGGCATCGATCTCGACCTGGTAGAAGTATCCGAGCCAGACGAAGACGCCGAGCACGATGAGGACATCGTGCAGGAGGGCGATCACGGCGCTGACCCCAAGCTTCCAGGAGCGAATGCCTCGGGAAATCTTTCGAAAGGCGTAGGTGATGTACACAATGATCATCAGCGAAGCCGCAATGACGGCGAAGAAGGCTTGGTTTCGAAAGGTCTTCGCATAGATCGGGGATACGTCGCGAGCTTCGAGCACTTCGAAATTGCCCACGGACTTCTTCAGCTGGTCGCTCAGCGAGTCGGATTCCTCATGAGAAATTCTTCTGGTGCGAAGAATAAAGGTATTCTCTTTGCTCTGTTTCAGGTCAAAACTTTGAATCGATTCGCCACCCTTGGGCGGTTGAAATGATGCAATGGCGGAACGAAGAGTTCCCTGCTCCACGACTCTTTTTGCGTCCGTGAAATGGAGGCTCATGAGCGTACCCTCGGAAAAATCCGCAGAGAGACGGAAGCCAAAGAGGGCGATGCCAATGAGGCTTGGGATGACGAGCGCGGCGGAGAGACCGAGCCAGAAATATTTGAAGGGCATGATGCGCATAGGGGAAGGGGTTAGCTTGTTAGCTTGTTAGCTGGTTAGGTTAGGCAGTTAGGAACTTTAGATGTCCAGATTGACCACATTTCTCGCGTGCGTCTGAATAAATTTCTTTCGTGGCGCAACATTGTCGCCCATCAGGACATCGAAGATATGGTCTGCTTCTTCAGCGTCTTCGATATTGACCTTGAGCAGATTTCGCTTGGTCGGGTCCATGGACGTCTCCCAGAGTTCATTGGCATTCATTTCCCCGAGGCCTTTGTAGCGCTGGATATTGCGCGGATCAATCATTTCTCGCTTCACGACCGTGTCCTTTTCTTCGTCCGACTGAACGTACCACATCTTTTTTCCTTTGCTGAGTTTGTAGAGCGGCGGCTGGGCAATATAGATGTGGCCATTTTCGATGAGCACGCGGAAGTAGCGGTACATCAAGGTTAAAATCAAGGTTCGGATGTGAGCGCCGTCCACGTCCGCATCCGTCATAATGATCATCTTGTGGTAGCGCAACTTCTCCAGATTGAAAACATCCCCAATCGCCGTGCCGAGCGCAATCACGAGGTTCTTAATCTCTTCGTTGGCCAGCACCTTATCCATGCGTGCTTGCTCGGTATTCATGATTTTCCCTTTGAGCGGAAGAATCGCCTGAAACTCCCGATCTCGGCCCTGCTTCGCCGAGCCTCCGGCGCTATCACCCTCCACAATGAAGAGCTCAGAGAGCTCGGGGCTTCGACTCGAGCAGTCGGCTAGCTTCCCGGGAAGTGTCATGCCCTCGAGCGCGCCCTTTCTCACGATGGAATCGCGAGCAGCCTTCGCTGCCAGACGCGCGCGCGAAGTCAAAACACATTTTCCAATGATGGCTTTGGCGGTGTCGGGATTTTGCTCCAGAAAATCTGTCAGTGTTTCATTTAGTACGCTCTCCACGACGGTCCTCATCTCGGCATTCCCGAGCTTTGATTTCGTTTGCCCTTCAAATTGCGGCTGGGCCAACTTCACCGAGACCACGGCCGTGAGACCTTCGCGGACATCCTCGGCCTGCAGGCTTCCATCTTTTTCTTTCATAAACTCGGCTTTCTTTGCATAGGTATTGAGGGTTCTCGTCAGGGCGGACTTAAATCCAGTCAGGTGCATGCCGCCTTCCGGTGTGAAAATATTATTCGCAAAGCCGTAGATCGTTTCCTGAAAAGCATCCGTGTACTGGAGCGCGATTTCCACCTTGCCCTCCTTCTCGTCTTTTTCGATGTAAAAAATTTCACCCAAACGCTGCTTGCCGACATTGAGGTGGTCGACGTAGGACACAATGCCATTTTCAAAATAAAAGGCATCGCGTTTGATGGGCTCCTCGCGCAGATCCGCGAGGAAGATACGAACCCCTTTCGTGAGATAGGCCTGTTGACGGCAACGAGTTTTGATCGTTTTGAAGTCAAAAACAATGGTGTCAAAAATCGACTTGTCGGGAAAAAAAGTAATCTTGGTGCCGCGCTTGTCGGATTTCCCAATGGCCTTCACGTCCGCCGTCGCCTTGCCGATCACGTAGGTTTGCTCATAGTGCTTGCCATCGCGAAAGACTTCCGCGATGAGCTTCGTGGAGAGGGCGTTGACCACCGTGACGCCGACGCCATGAAGACCGCCGGAGACTTTGTAGCCACTCGCGTCACCGCCGAATTTCCCGCCGGCATGGAGAATCGTCATCACCGTTTCCAGACCTGATTTTTTTGTCTTTGCACTTTTATCCACAGGAATACCGCGCCCATTGTCCTCGACACTTACGGATCCGTCTTCGTTGATGAGCACGGTGATCTCCGTGCAAAATCCCGCCATGGCTTCATCGATGGCGTTGTCGAGTACTTCCCACACCAGGTGATGAAGCCCGGTGATACTCGTCGTGCCGATATACATCCCCGGTCGTCGTCGAACGGCATCCAGTCCTTCGAGGACTTGGATTTTACTGGAGTCGTAGTCAGATGCTTTGGACATAGGGCAGGGTCTAGGGTTTAGGGTCTAGGGTTTAGAACAATACAAAAGAGCGGAGAAATTGTAGGGGAAAAAACAAAAAACGCAAAATGTAAAACGAAAAAGCAACACATTTTTTTTCATTGATTTATGATAGTAGAAAAGCTTGCCATGCGTAAAAAAATTCTCATTGTACTTCTTCTCGTTGCTGCAGGGGTAACTCACCGTCTTTTCGCTTCCCCCGCAGGTTTTAAAGATGTCCCCAATGGGCATCCCTACAAGGCCGCCATTGAATTTGTCCAGGATCAGAAGATTGTGAACGGGTATCCGGATGGGACCTTTCAGCCGGACAAGCTCCTCAACCGGGCGGAATTCACGAAGATTGTGGTCAGCTCCCGTTTTCCCAAGGCGGCCGTGAATGGTTGTATTTCTCAGGAAAAATACTACAAGAGGCAGGTATTCGCGGACGTCGATCACAAGGTCTGGTTTGAACCTTTTACCTGCATGGCCAAGGCTGGAGGGGTCATCGGCGGCTATTCAGACGGATCTTTCAAACCGACCAATACCATCAACTTCGCCGAGGCGGCCAAGATTGTCGTGAAGAGCTACGGACTGAAAGTTGATGCCCCGAATGGTGAGTCTGCCAAACCATGGTATATGCCTTTTGTCGAAAGAATAAAAAGTTTAGATGCCATTCCGGTAAGTATTTCAAAAAAAGGAGATCTTGTGACCGCTGCGACCAAAACTATTTCCAGAGGCGAAATGGCCGATATTATTTACCGTCTTCGCAAGTTGTCGGACACGGTGAAAGATGCGGACAGCAATTTCAGTCTTCGCATTCCGGAGAGCTCACTCCCCAGTGGAGTGCCGCTCAGCAAAATCACCATTGTCAGGATTCCACCGGATCAAAGCCCCATCAAAGAAGTCAGCAACGCCCCGATGGTTTTTTATCGTTTGGAACCCACGGGGACAATATTTCCGGAATCCGTTCGGTTCAGTCTCGAGATCCCCACGGTTGGGAATGTCGTGCCCATGATTTTCTTCGTGACCGGAGATCAGGTGGAGATGATCTCCACGCCGACGATTGAAATTGATCCGAATACGCAGATCGCTTCCGTCACGGCCGAACTTGCTCACTTCAGCGGACTTGGCATCTCTGGCAAAACACCGCTCGCCTACTCCTTGGACGAAGGACCTTCTCAGGCCCTGGAGGATGAGCCCTTCACGGTTGGTTTTCATCTCGATTGGGATCCTACGGCCAATCGCGATCTCCTTTTTCAATCCGGAGACCTAACCGTGAAATATGATGATGAATGGAAAATTTTCGGTGTTACGTCTCAGTATTCCGGCGCCGTGATTTCCGCAAAGACCGATGAGCTGAGCACCGAAGGCGTTACCGAAGGGCTCGACAATCAAGAAGTCGATGCTGATTTTGACCGAGATGCTGAGGATCCGGATGCCATTTTGCTCTCTGATATGAAAAACTTCTTTCATCAGGAGACCTTTCAGTGCGCGGTGTCCGGAAGCGAACAAACCGTTCGTTACGCGTTCAACATCGGCTGGGGCTACACGGTGACCCGCGGAAGCGAAGTGGTGCCGGTGAGAAAAGTCTTTACGGTGATTTTGAAAACAGCACCGTTTGACTGTGTCTCTCGTGAAGAAAACAAGAATCTTCTTGGTGATCTTCGCTGTGCCGGCATTCGTTCGGTGCCACGTCAAGATGACGTCATGCCTTTTCCCGTTGTGAAGAGCGATGATGATGTGAACTGCTACAATGCTTCGGATGTGGTAGAAGAATCTTCTACCGAAAGCACTTGCGAGACCGATCATTATGCCCCTGTCCAGGGAAGTGTTCTTGAATCCCTGAGCTTCGATCGCTCGGCCAAAAAACTCCTCGACCCAGATCCGCTCAGCTGTCACTATGGCGCTCTTGAAAATTTCACCGCAGGCAATGTCTATCTCAATCCACTTCAGTTTCAGAGCAACGTCAGAAAACTCATTGAAAAGCAAGCGGTGCGTGATGCTGTTCCCATCAAGACCTTTACGGGTACAACTTCCTTTGACCTTTTTCCCGAAGATGACCTGGTGTGGATAGACAATCTTTGTGAAGATACCGACCCTCTGGGGATTGATGAAACGCAAACGAATGTGCTGATCTCCGATCATGATGTCATTATTGGTTTCCCTGGGAATTCCTTGGCTCCGGTGCTCAAGGGAAAAATCGCGAGGAATGGCCTTCTGTACGCCAGAGATCCGGAGATAGGAAAGGCGACGACAACCTTCATTGGAAAGGCTTCAACCTTGGATGGAATTCCACAGGTTTACGGTGTTCTTCAGGCGGAAGGCGTTTCTTGTCGAGCCTTCACGATGATGAAAATTGGTCAGTAAAACACTTGAATTTCTCGCCTATTTTTGCTATCATATGCTGAATGTTTTAAAAAATTCAACATATGAAAAATATCAAAGAAATCCTTCGCCACGTTTTCGTCACCAGGAAATGGACGACCGTTTCGATCATGGCGGCGGTCCTGGTGGTTCTTTTCCTGACGAGTTCAAACTACGTTGAGGTCAGGAATTCAAATGCCATGTCCAATGCGACGGTATCCCTCTCCAATGCGAATGCTGGAGAAACAGGGAATCTCACTTTTTCTTTTGTTGCGACAGGCGTCATGGGAATGCCGGGATTTATTGGAGCCGGTGATACGGTCACCCTGACGCTTCCCTCAGGATTTAATACAACGAGTTCAACACTTTCCTCATGCTCTCCTGTTGGAGACCCCCCGTTTACATTGGGAAATTTTAATTTCACCCCCTCCGGAACAACGTTAACTTTTGTGAGAGGTGGAGGAGCCATGGGCACGATGCAGGGACTTTCTTGTATCGTCAACGGGGTGAAAAACCCTGATGTCGCAGGTACAACTTCTCTTTTTAGCTTGGCCATTTCCGGGCCTGGCCAGAGCATGGGGCCTGAAACCGGAAGCGCTCCTGCGGTCACCATTACCACACCAACGCCTCCGCCAACCCCAACCCCAACCCCAACCCCCACTCCGACACCTACCCCAACTCCTTCGTCTACACCAGGTCAAACTCCTGCTCCGACACCAACTCCTTCACAAGTACCTACGCCAACTCCGACACCAACTCCAACTCCTACGCCTACTCCAACTCCTACGCCTACTCCAACACTTGTCCCAAAGCCAACTCCAGCTCCTGCTCCAAATGATGCCCCACAAGAAAATGCCCATCTTGGCTCACCCCCAACAACGGATGATATTAATTTTGGAGTCACCCAGGACATTGCGAAAGTCAACTACGAGAAAATTTCTTTGAAACAACTGAAGATAGAGGACCGAGATCTGAAAGTGCTTCAACGAGATGTCACCAAGGAATTTAAGGATCAGCTGCTTACAGCCGACGGCAATGAAGAAATCAGAGCACTCAAGAAAGAGCTGAAGATTGAGCTAACTCTCATTAAAGAAGCCCAGAAAAAATTGAAAAAGGCTTTGGTCAATGCCAGGAGGGCCGCCCGGAACACTCGTGTCCCGTTAAAGTTTTGAGAGGCGGAGGGATTTGATGTAGCCAGAAAAGAAAAAGGGGTGCAGGTTAGGCATGTCAATAGCTAAACCCTAACCCCCTTTGGTAATGTAGAGTTTTGTGTGTCTGGGGTTGTAGGATAGGGATTGCAAAAAATCCTTACTTCCTCACCCCACAACCCCATGAAATCATATCAAGTCTTGATGGAAACAGCCATCAAGGAAGCGCAAAAAGAACCAAAAGGTTTCGATGTTTTGATCACGGAGATGTTTGAAACCTTCATGAGACTGGAAAGAGAAATGTTCCTTGAAAAATCAGCAGACAAAAACAAAGGGAATGGATTCTACGAACGGTATGTTCCGTCCTTCCAGGGAGCACTACAGCTGCGTATTCCCCGAGATCGGCTGGGGGTCTTCAAGCCCCTGATGCTGGAAGTGGCACGGGAACAGTCAGGTGTCTGCTCCGAGCTCGCCATAGCTCTGTACAGCAAGGGGTTATCCACCCGGAGCGTGGAGGAAATCATCAGACCTCTGTTTGGAGATCGGATGTCAGCATCGAAAGTATCAGACCTCGCCAAGCGTCTTCAGCCCATCCGTGAAGCCTGGCAGCAGCGAAGACTGGATGATCTTTACTTCGCGATTCAGATTGATGCTCTTCGTCTTCATGTGCGACGGGAAAAAGTGTCAAACGAAGCCTGCTTCATCGTCATGGGCATCAAGCCTGATGGACGACGGGAGATTTTGGGACTCTACCTCTTCCCTGAAGAGGGAGCCTATGCCTGGAGGGATGTCTTTCAAGATCTGATCATTCGCGGACTCAATGATGTTCGCCTCATCATCTCCGATGAACTCACGGGCATGGTGGAAGCGGTGAAGGAATATTACCCTGGAAGCAAACACCAGCTCTGCCTGGTTCACCGCAAACGCAATCTTATGATCCACATTCGAGCAGAAGAAAAGGAATCTTTCTCAAGAGAGTTCAATGAAGTTTTCATGCTGGATGATCCGGGCAACTGTTTGGGAATGATCGAACAGCGCCTGAAGAGCTTCCTGAAGAAATGGAAGAAAGTCCTTCCTCGTATTGAGTCTGCTCTTGATCTTGAGAAGCTTGATCATTATGCCGCCTTCCTCTGGTTCCCATTCCAGGTTCGCCGCATGATTGCCAGCACCAACTGGATTGAAAGACTCAACCGTCAGGTTCGGAAAGTGACCGGAAGGGTGGGAGCATTCCCTTCACCCGACTCACTCCTCAACCTTGTTTACATGGCTATCGACCAATTCCAAAGAGGCACTTACAAGCGTCATATCCCAGCTTTTTACCAATATGTCAGACCAATATGTCAGACCACTTTATCACCCATTGTGCAACCCAACTACCACAGCTCCAGACACAATTTTCTAGACACTACC
>CAZWLI010000126.1:0-1785 GCA_964634525.1 uncultured Candidatus Peribacteria bacterium
GTTGGAAGACGATCTTTCACGATGACAAAAAAAATGACATCGTTCTGCTGATGAAGGAGTTGGAAGGGCTGGGAGTCTTAATGGTGTGCCCGGCAGGAGTCGAACCTGCGACCTTTGGGACCGCAACCCAACGCTCTATCCAACTGAGCTACGGGCACGTAAAAAGCGTTGATAGTGTACTCAAATCCTCATTTTTTAGCTACCCCTTATCAGGATACAGAAGATGTTTTTTTAATAAGAATTTCGTCGCCTCCTTCGTTCTTTCTGGAATTCGAATCGTATCAATGATGACGCTCAGTCTTTTCCAATCGGATTTCTTGAGATATCGCCACAAGAGTTGGTTTAAATATCGTCCGTAATATTGCCGCTCTTCCAGATAATTCCTGAAAGGCTTCTGGCAGAGCATACCGTCCCAGTTCGTGAGCGCTGCGATTTGTTTTTGAGAGTATCGGATCATAGCGAACTTGTGGTGAGAAGATGTTCAATCTGTTCCGAAACCAGGCGAGCGTTCTTTTCTCCGTCAAAAAGAAAACGCTCAGGAGTGACCACAAACATCTTTTTTTTTGAAAGAAGCTCTTCGAAGAGTTTTTCTTCTTGCATCGTTCCGATCTGGAATTTTTCTTGTGCGAATTCCGCCAAGTCTGCCAGTGTCCAATCCTGGCGCTTTGTGAGAAAAGCAATATCGATCAGATCCTTCACTTCATCTCGACAGCAGAGTGCCGAAGCTTTTTTTGCTGCAATGTCCTTCAATCCATCCGTCGCTATCTGGTCGAAAAAAACAAGATCATCAATGGGCTTGATACCATCTGCAATCAATTCTATGACCATGCCACTGGGATTATGCAGAAAGCCTTTTGGTGCAGGAGTCAGATTTTTTTCGCCAAATTCGGCAACAAGAATATTTTTCATGCTCTTGAGCAGGAGTGGAAATTCACCAGTATTAATGTTTGAGAACGTAAAAAAATCGAGATCATTTGATTCCCGTGGAACAATACCGTGAGCTTTGAGAAGGGTTCCACCGGTAAAATAAAAATTTTTATAAAAAACCTCGTGCCGGTTCAAGAGATTCAGCACCTGCTTTTGAATATCGGTGAGATGAACAAAATCAGCGATAGTCTTTACCATGATTGTCCTTAAATCTATTTGCATTTTAACGCTTTTTGTCTAGAATGGACAGGCTTTTATTTCTTAGTCAGTTTCCCGATTGCCTAATCCTCCCCAATGGGGCCACAGGCAAGGTGAAGGAAGTTGGCGTTAAACCCAAGGATTATGGAAATCTCAACTCAAGAGATGCTGGCGAATGCCGTGCATTTCGGTCACCGGACCAAAAAGTGGAATCCTCGCATGAAGCCGTATATCTATGGCGAGGTGAACGGTGTTCACCTTTTTAACCTTGAAAAAACCAAGGCGCATTTTGAAAAAATGCTCGACTACTTGAAGAAGGCGGTCGAGGAAGGAAAGACAATTCTTTTTGTCTCGACCAAGCCCCAGACCACGGAGATGATCCCAAAAGTTGCTGCAACGCATGATTTCCCATCCGTCACAAAGAAGTGGTTCGGGGGGCTCCTCACGAATTTTGATACGATGAAGGAACGTATTCGATACTTCAAGAATCTCAAAGAGCAGCAGGCCACGGGAGAATTCGAGAAATTTACCAAAAAAGAAAAGTCAAAATTTGAGAAGGAAATCAATAAGCTCGGCAATGCTCTCGGGGGTATCGAGAGTATGCGCCGTCCTCCGGACATCCTTTTCGTGGTCGATGGCAAGCGCGATCTCATCGCGATC
>CAZWLI010000127.1:0-4790 GCA_964634525.1 uncultured Candidatus Peribacteria bacterium
TTTGAATTCCACCTCAACCACAGAACCCAGCGGAGTTTTTACCCCCACCGGCAGTGCGCAGGTGGTCGACAGCGCCTCCAATCAGGTCAATACCGCAAACACTCCCACGGCATCAGGAGGGGGAAGCTGGGATCTGACGAAACCAACGATCAGCTCGGTGACGATGAGCGATAGCGCCGGAAACAACGGAAAAGTTGACCGGGCTGTTGTTGTTTTTAATTCGGCCATACGAGATGCAAATGTCACCAATGGCGATGGAACACTCGGAGGTGGAGCCGGCACTTTTTCCACCGACACCGCCAATGACGCCACGACAACCTTTAATCTGACGAGTGATACGCTCGCCGTTAATACGGCTGCCAATGCCGCGCAGTTTAATTATTCCGCAGCCACAACAAAAATCACCGATCTTTCCGGCAATCTTGTCGATACCGCGGCCGATGGGCAAATCGCCGACGCGGATATCGTCGAAATTGATGGGGCAAGTCCTATCCTGACCGCAATCGCCCTGAGCTCCAGCAGCAATCGCAACCGACTGACCTTTACCTACTCTGAAGCCGTGACCGTGACGAATGGCGCCAGCACGAATGTGAAGGGTGACATCACGACGGCAGGAACGGTGGTGGCCTTTGGATCTTTTGCTACGGCCGGAAATACGACTGTTCCCACAACGAAAAATACGGTAGGGGGAAATGGAACAACGACCATCACGATCGATCTCGCCGATCAATCGGCAGGATATATCAACTCCGCTTCTACCACGGAGTCGAGCGGAGTATTCACCCCCAGCGCCAGTGCTCAGGTCGTGGATGCTGTTTCTTTGCAGGTCAACACGAGCAATACTCCAACCGCCACTGGAGGAGGTACTTGGGATCTGACGAAGCCAACGATCAGCTCGGTGACGCTTCAAGACAGCAATACGGATGGACGCGTTGATAAAGCTGTTCTCGTTCTGAATTCCGCCATGAGGGATGCCAACATCACCAATGCAGATGCGACGCTGGGAGGCAATGCCGGAACCTTCAGTACCGGTACCGCCAATGATGACACCACGACTTTCACGGTGAACAGCGATACGCTTGCCATCGATACCTCAGCGACAGCAGCGCAGTTCAATTATTCCGCAGCAACCACAAAAATAATTGACCTGGCCGGAAACCTCCTGAATACCGCGACCCCGGGGCAGATTGCGAATGCCGATGTGACAGAGACCGACGGTGCCGCGCCCATCGTGACCACCATCGGCATTTCAGATGCCAATGCCGACAACAAAGCCGATACCGCCACCCTCGCCTATTCCGAGGCTCTCGCCGATACGGCTGCCGGAGCCAATGGCTTTGATGTGACATCCGCCTCCAATCACGGCACCTGTAATTCCGAATCAGCCGACCCTTCAGCTTCAACAACGCTGACGCTCACCTATGCGTGTAGTGTTGCGTACTTTTCAACAGGGGTTGGAGACATGAATATCGTGTTCACCACCAACAGCGGCATCAAAGATGCTTCCAATAACCAAGCACCAACGAAAACCTTCACGGTCGCCAGCTCCCCTGCCATCACCACGACCGGAGTTCTGAGCTCCACGAATGTCCAGCCGACCTCACTCGTCCAAAGCGTTTCCGGAAATGTGACGATCACCTTCACGACCGCGAACCCCATTCCAGCAACGGGAAAAATCAAAGTGACTTTCCCTGCCGGATTCAATGTGGTTTCGGCTTCAGGTGGTACTTGCAGCACCATGGACGGTTCCTTTGCGACTGCGGTGTCGGGACAAGTCGTCACTATTACAAGATCTGCCGGTAGCTCTCAAAGCGCTGCAGCGGAAAGCTGCACACTGAGCAGCATCACGAATCCCTCCGCGACCGGTAGCACGGGCACCTACGCGATTCAAACGACCGACAGTTCGAATGCTATCATCGATCAGGACAGCGCCGTTAGCGCAGACACGATTCTCTCGGCTGTTGGAACACTCGCTTCAACCAATGTGGAGCCTGCTTCACTTGTTGCCGGAGCAACCAGCACGGCCACGGTGTCATTCACCACGGTGAATGCGATTCCAATCACGGGAAAAATTAAGGTTACTTTTGGCGCCGGGTTTGTGCTCACTTCTATCACCGCCACCGACGGAACCTGTTCCACGATGGACGGAAGTTTCTCAACCGGCGTCAGTGGGCAGATCGTCACGATCACCAGATCAGCCGGAACATCGCAGACTTCAGCAGCAGAAACCTGTACCATCGCAAACATCATCAACTCGGCTTCTACGGGAACTACCGGAACCTACACCATCCGAACCACGGATAGTGCTGACACGGCAATTGACGAAAATACCGCTGTTAGCGCCGACATCATGACCGCTGCGCCGACTCCCGGAGCGCTCAGCAGCAGTGCCAATGTTCAGCCCACCACCCTGGAAGCAGGAGCAACCACAACGGTTACCACTTCCTTTACCACGATCACCGCAGTTCCCCAAAACGGAAAAATCCGGGTTATATTTCCGGCCGGCTTCGTCCTGAATTCGGGAAGCAACACGGGATATTCGAGTGGGGGAGAAAAAAATGGGACTACCTACAATAGTGTCAGTGTCTCCGGACAAACGGTGACCATCACCGGCAGCAACAGCGGAGCTGGAATCCAAGCCGGAGAAAACTTTTCGGTCGTCATTTCAAACATTCGAAATCCGACCGTTGCCGATGTTACAGGGACCTACAGCATTACCACGCTGAATAGTTACAACATCGTTCTCGATACGAACACAACAGTCTCAGGAGACAGCATGTATGCCGCCAGCGTTGGAGGCGGAGGCGGTGGAAGCACTCCAAGCGCTCCTCCTCCGTCCACGACTTCTACGACGCCGACCACTACAACTCCTCCACCAACAACCGTTCAGCCAAAAACAACCGATACTCATGGCGTCGGCACAGAACAAGTTCCGAAAAAAGATGAACCGGTGAAAGCTCCGGAGCAAAGCGAGCATGATATTGCAGCAGCCACTCTTGAACCCGGACAAAAAACTTCTCTTGATCTCAAAAGAGACAGTCTGAAAATCGCGAAAGAAATTCAGAACCTCAAAGAGGCCAATGCGATCATTCTCGCTGAATTGAGCGGCAAGGAAAAACGAGATGCTGAAAAAGAATTCCGATTGAAGCTCTACGAAAAGAGTCTTGAAAAGAAAAAGTTACAAGATCAGCTAAAGCAACAGCTCGCTGAGGAGAAAAAATCCCAAGACACTCCAGCCGTGGAGACATCTGTTGTTCAGAAACCTGATGATCCAGCTCTCGTGGCAAAAGTGATCCAACAGAGCGAAGATCTCAAGGCTCAAAACGAATCCATTCGCCAGGACTACGCTGAAAAAATGTCCGGCACCACACTTCAAGAACGCAGAAAAATTCTCGAAGAGCGAAGAAAGGATCTGAAAAAGGTCCAGCTCCTGCAAAGGCAACTGACAGCAAAGAAAAAAAGACTCGGGATCACGGACGATCAGCTGGAATAAAGGAAAATTCAGAATGGTGGGGGCTTCTGAGAAAAGTTAGAACCTCTTTCGAAGAGAATCCGGAGTGAGAGGATAGAATAAAGGGGCCAGGAATGGCACAAGGGGCTGATTTTAGCTCATTTTCATGGTATAATGCTAGTATGGAAAACCCGGAATTCCTCAACAACAAATACAATGACCTGGCCGGAAGCGATGAAGTGAAAGCAGCCGCGAAACGTGAACGTGCCCGGAGAAAACAGAGATCAGATGATCTGAAGGCAGAGGGAAATTTTGATGAGGCCAAAATGATCAAAAAATTGACGAATAACCCACAGAAACTCATTGAAAACTATTTAGCGCGTATTACCCGAGTTCTCACAGCACCCGAGAAGTCTCTTGACGATAGCCAAGCGCAGAGACGAAGGGAAAAAGTGCTTTCATTGCTGAAGCATGATCTCTACGACTCTTGTGTGATCAGGCCAGAAGATGTCCCTCAATCGTACTTTGATCTTCAGGGAAGAGTGGCAGAGGAGCGGGGACAACGAGAAGAGCTGCTGCAAGGAGGAGTGAGGATCGAAGAAGTTGAAGATGATGAGGGGAAGAAAAAACACTATTATTTCCCTCAGGTCATGAAAGATCCTCTGGTACAGGTGATCATCAGGGATCAACAAACACGGCTCGATAAATGGGTGGATTATATTGCTTCGGAAGGTGCCAAATATCCTGTCCAGCTCAAGTATTTTGTGCTGAGAAGCGTTCTCGGCTTGACCGAATATGACAAAGAAGAAAAGCGATTTCCTCTGCGCGGAAAAGGCACCACAAAGCCTTTCCCAGATCTGGATCGTGAAGCGCTGGGATACGTTATGACGGTGATGCAGAAAAAGTACGGAGAGGACTACCAAAAATTGGAAAAGAAAAGTGATACTCTCGAGCAGGAACTACAGGCGCTTGAACGCAGGAAAAATACGGTTCCCCTGACTCCAGAGAAAAGGGCGGAGATAGAAGCGAAACTGAAGAGAAAATTGCCGGAGCATCAACCCTGGAGTCTCGGAAACGAAGCAAAACTTGGAACCGTAAGAATTGGACTAGAAAACCTTCGACAGCAGCAGCGAGATATCATTGGAGGAGGAGTGGAAGATCCGGCATTTCAGCATGCCCTTGAAACGGATGACTTTGCTGGTTTGTATGCCTGGGGCATTGAGAAGGTCACTCCTGCTTCGACGAATGAACTGGAGAAAACAGAAGGAGCGTGGGTGACCTATCTCCAAAATTCGGATCATCTCCCTTTGGCCCGTTCGCTTGAAGGCCACGGTACCGG
>CAZWLI010000128.1:0-3023 GCA_964634525.1 uncultured Candidatus Peribacteria bacterium
AATTTGCAGGTTTTCTACCGACCGAAAACCGTATGCTTTTCTCATTGTCAGTTTCGCCTTGAGATTTAACCCCTCTACTAAACCCAAACAAAAGGTGGTATAATCCATCTGTCTGATGCACCGCAAGGAAAGAGAATGTCAACTAAAGTTTCTGAAGTAAATCCTGATATATTAAAGAAATGTAGACTCCAGTTGGGCTTCTCGCTTTCAGAAGTAGAGGCTAAAGTTAAACAGATCAGGGAGGTCGAAAATGGATCTCACACTCCTACCCTTAAGCAATTGGATACACTTGCCAAGCTCTATACTGTCCCGCGCTGGGTGTTCATCAGCCCCGATCTGCCTACCGAGTTCGACTTTTCCAATTCGGTCAGTGCTTTTAGGTACTTCTCACAGAAGAGTCCAGATATATTCTCAAATGTAAAGGTAAGGGCTGTCACCTCAAGGGTTAGTAAACTACGAGACCTGTTATTAGAACTCCTTGAAGACCTTGATGAAGGTAACGAGCCATTTTCTCCGCCGTATATGGAACCGTTAGACACGGTTGAAGACGTGGCTACAAAAGTTAGATCTTGGTTGAGCGTTGGGAATGACAGCCATACCTTCCTTGAGTGGAAAGACATCCTAGAAACAAAAGGCCTCTTCATTTTCATGACTTCAAAGTACTTGGGCTGGTCACACATAGAGGAGGAGAATCTGAGAGGCTTTTCGATATACCTTGATGTTCGTCCGATGATCTTGATCAACGGTACCGACTGGAAAAAGGCGCAGTCATTCACTCTATTTCACGAATTGGCACATATACTCCGAAAAGAAAGCTCACTTGACAGTTGGGAGGCTTCAACACGATCCGAAGAGAAGTGGTGTGATGACTTTGCTGGAGCCCTCCTTGTCCCTTCGCGACTCATCAATAGGTCTGCTTCTTCTTTGACCGATCTTTCAGAAATTAAGAATGAGGCAAAGAAATTCAATGTTAGTGTATATGCCTACATCGTCAGGATTCGGCGTCTTGACTTGATTAGTCAAAAACTTTATTTGCGCCTTGAGGAAAAAATTAGGAAGGAATTCCTAGATGAGAGATCACGGATTGAAAAAACAGAAGCAAAAATCAGCCGAAATCGTTCGTCGGAAATTATTCAGCAATACGGGCGACTGTTGACATCCACTCTCTACCAAGCATATGACAACAAAATTCTTGACCTCCAAAAGCTCATCAAGATTCTGGATGTGAAGAATGTCAACACGGTCTTCAAGATAGGGTCACTGCTATGAGTGCCAAATTCTGTCTCGACGCAAACGTACTCATTACTGGATGGAATGTTACTTATCCCCCTCGGATATTTATGCCTTTGTGGAGCCAAATTGCCACCCACGCAGCTAGCATTGTTATTATCAAACCTGTCTACGATGAAATCGATCCAATTGCAGTTCAACACAAAAAACTTTCTCAAGAGGAACAAAGGGAGCTATACCCACTACGGGTTTGGCTGGAAGAGACATCGTTCCAAGTCGCCACACCTGATGATGAATCGAGTCTGCTTTCTCTGCGAATGGAACGAGAGTACGAAGTCATCAATGCATCAAAAGGTGCTGATCAAAACGATATTACGATCATTGCGTATGCACGGACGCATGAACTCACGGTCGTAACTCTTGAGAGTGAGCAGAAACAACTCCCTAGAAAGAAGTCCAATTATAAGATACCCCTCATTTGTTCTGAAAAAAAGATTCCATGCATTACTTTCATCTCTCTGCTCGACAGGCTCGGAATCACCATTTGATCCAGTGCATAACATCAAGTTCGAGGCCGTGACCAAGTCAAAAAAAGGCAAAATAAGTATTTGACTTTTATTCTTTTTATATTTTAGAATGAAAAACTTGGGGCGAGTGTTTCAAGTGTAAGTAACTTTCACAAATCAAATCAAAGGAGAAAAACAGATGAAAAAGGGATTAGGGATTTTATTGGCAGTTCTCATTGCCGTTAGTATTTCCAGCGTGAGTTTCGCGATGAAAGAACATAAGGCAGATGCGATTAAAGGGGAAGTGACCCACGTGGATAAAGATATGGTTACCGTTAAGGATGAGCATGGCAAAGAGCATCAGTTACACATTGATGCCCATTCAACAAAGGTGACTCCTAAGGGTCATAAGCTCGCAGTGGGTGACCATGTTGATGCAGATGCGGAACCGTCCGGACATGCCACATCGGTTACTGTCCACCCAGCCAAAGCAAAAGCAGCACATTAATTAGATTGCTTTACAGGTTTGTTCTCCATGGGCGGGATATATCTTTCTCGATATATCTTTCTCATGGAGAACAAATAGAACTTATGGCTCTCCTATAAATAAGAATAGAGTTCTCGAAGGTCTCGTATTACATTCCCTCTCTGGGTTCCTTTTCGATCAATTAGAATGGCCGTCATTCCTGCCTGTTCTGCACCTTCTACGTCGTTGATTGGGTGATCTCCAACAAAAATCGATTCGGATGCGGTTGCGCCAGCCTTTTTTAATGCCCTGATGAAAATTTCGCGCGACGGCTTTGCCACCCCCTCTTCACTGGAAATCGTAATCGTCTGAAAAAAATGAAAAATATTGAGCGACTTTAATAAAGGATACACTCTGGAATCAAAGTTGGATATCATTCCTAGTAGATAGCCCGACTGCGACAGAGATTCTAATACCTCAATTGTTTCTGGAAAAAGTGTCCAAGCCTGTTCCTTATTCGACTTCCCGCCTTCTTGAAAAAAATGATAAAGCTCTTCAAAAAACAGCTCAAAATTAGGGAACGAGAATCCCGTGAAAACCGCTTCAACCAACCGTCTCCACCACTCTTTTTCGGCCTGTTTTAATTCATTCGGACGAGACGCTGGAAATGCCAGCGGTGGCGATTCCTTGAATATCTTGTCAAACCGTTGATCGAACAGAACAGGCGTGATTTTCAGCCCTGTTGGGGGAATTGCGCCATGTTTTTTCGCAAAATAACTGTAGTGAAATCCGACCCCTTGATCAATATCAAAAAGGGTTCC
>CAZWLI010000129.1:0-2481 GCA_964634525.1 uncultured Candidatus Peribacteria bacterium
CTCGACGAGCTGCTTCTCGCGGCCGAGTACATCGTGAAGGGAGGAAATCCTCACATTGTACTCTGCGAACGGGGAATTCGAACCTTCTGCACCTATTCCCGGAACACCCTGGATCTGAACATCGTGCCATGGGTGAAAAAAGTGTCTCATCTTCCCATCATTGTTGATCCCAGCCATGGAACGGGAGCCTATGACATGGTGAAGCCCATGGCGATGGCGGCTATTGCCTGCGGCGCCGACGGTCTGATCATCGAGGTGCATCCGAAGCCGGAGGAGGCCTGGTCTGATGGAGATCAGTCGATCACCTACAAAACGCTTGATGACTTGCTGAAGGGAGTACAGAACATTGCAAAGGCGGTGGGGAGGTGATATTTTTCCTGTGCGTCATTCTTCCCACCATGCACTCGATAAAAACAAAACTTCTGTGGTCGTTCACCGCTGTTGTGATCATCGCCTTGACGGTCAGCGGAGGCATCCTGATCTGGCAAAATACAAAGGCCATGCAGCGGGATATTTTCCTCGACGCGCTTTCCTTTGCGGAATTGACGAACAACTCGATCGTCACTTCTTTTGAGCAGTTTTACCTCACCCAGCAGTTTTTGCAGTTCAGGAAAGAGGTGAATCCGCTCCTGAGCAAGAACACCGACATTGATCAGATCCAGGTCATCGGGAAATCTGGAGAACTTTTTTATGATTCCATCGAGGAGGTTGATGCGCCGTTTGAGGGAGAATCCCGGCGAAATACCCATGATATTGATCGTGTACGAAGCCTCAAACCATCTCTCCTGTTTCGCAATGGGATGACGGTGTACGCAAAAAAATCCGTCGAAGGGGAGTGGATCGCAGTGGACGAAAATGAGGAGTTGAGCGCGTTTCCCTCCGGTGAAGTGGTGAACCTCATTGCGCCCCACTCAAACTTCCAGCTCGATGTGGTCTACCGGCTGAATTACTCAGCGCTTTGGGGTCGAATTACGGCAATGGTCGTCAGTATTGGCGCGGTGATGCTCCTGGGCATCGTACTCACGATGATTGTCGCGGCTGGAATTGCGAAAAGGCTGGTGCGCCCGTTGAAAAAACTGGAAGAAGGAGTCATCCAAATCGGCAAGGGGGCCTATGGCACGACGGTCGACATTCAATCACACGATGAAATTGAAGTGCTCGCGCATCATTTCAATGAGATGAGTACGACCTTGAAAAAAAATACCGATGAGCTGGTGGAGAAAGAAAAACTGACACATGAACTCGGTCTCGCGAAAAACATCCAGGAGCACATGCTTCCGAAAAAGTCCCCCGATCATCCCGCGCTCGATATCGCCGGATCGGTCACTCCCGCGTCCTTTGTCGGAGGAGACATCTTTGATTACATTCCGGCGAAGGAGAATGATCTCTTTATCTTCATCGCTGATGTGACGGGACACGGAGTACCGGCGGGGATTATTGCTTCCGTCACGCAAGCCTGTCTGTACAGCTACACCCATTTGTTTGAAAAGACCGATGAGATTTTGAAGGCCATGAATCGCGTGATTCGAGCCAAGTCGACCCCTGGAGTGTTCGCGACTTCGCTCCTGGTGCGATGGAATCAACAGGTGAAGAAGATGAAGTTTTGCAATGCCGGACACGAGCAAATGCTCCTCCATGAGTCAAAGACGAACACGCTTCGATACCTCGGAAAGGGTGGCATGGCGCTGGGCATGACTGATGCCATCGATGCCTTGCTTCACGAGCAGGAATTTGATTTTGGACCAGAAGATACCCTGATCCTCTATACCGATGGCATCCCTGAAGCCTGGAAGAATGAGAAGGAGAACCTCGGCAATGATGGACTCCTGGAAATGGCTCGAGAGGTTCTCCGACGAAGCAATACGGCTGAGAGTGTCAGGAAAAATCTCCTGGACGCCGTTAACGTCTACCGCCATGGCTTTGAGCAAAAAGATGACATCACCCTTGTCGTCATTCGGGGGAAGTAATACTTCTTTTTTTCTTTACACTTATGTTCAGACCAAATGTTGCGGGGATTGTTTATCGGAAAAATGATGGCCGCTACCTCCTCGTTCACAAACCCAGGAAACAGCACTCCTGGCAGTTCCCGCAGGGTGGCGTGGAGCCCGGAGAGCGTGATGAACAGGCTCTTTTACGAGAACTCAAGGAAGAGCTCGGCACGGACACATTTCACAATATTCACAAAAGCCATCATGTCTTCTTTTACACCTTTGCTGACGGACTGCTGAGAGACGAGAAGTATAAGGGGCAGAAACAATGCTATTTCATGCTCGAATACCTCGGAACGGATGAAGCAATCAAACTGGACAATCAGGAGCTTGATGATTTTCGATGGGTGTATCAGACTGAGTTGCCGGAATACCTGGAATCACCAGAGTACCTGCAGAAGGTCAATCAGGTGATTGACGAGCTGAGACACTTTTACTCTAACCCTTCAGCAACACCTGTCTCACTATGACTGAACCAACAACGACTCAGCAC
>CAZWLI010000130.1:0-7674 GCA_964634525.1 uncultured Candidatus Peribacteria bacterium
GGATACGGGATCGCAGAGCAGAGCGGCATCTCCGGCGATTTCTTCCGTTGCGCCGCTTTTGGACGTCAGTACCGAAACACCGGCATCGAAGGCTTCAAGAATGGGAATTCCAAAACCTTCGGCGAGGCTTGGGAAGGCAAAAATCTTGGCCTTCGTAAGAAGGCTTGCTGTGATGTCTCGGTCCAGATAACCGGCCAGATGAAGGTGATCTTTCATGACTGAAGCTTCGGCTCGCGCCCGAATTTTTTCCGCCCCAAATCCATCGCTTCCCACGAGCACGAGGGAAAGCTTTGGAAATTCATTCGCGATCATTTCAAACGCTTCGATCAGACGAAGCTGATTTTTCCTCAGCTCAAGTCTTCCGATATTCAGAATATAATCACCCTCAATAAAGCCCTTCGGATCATGAGGAACGTTAGGATTTTTAGGATCGTGAGGATTCTGACGGTCGTAACCATGATAGATCACCGAGATATCTTTCTCAGCAATTCCAAAATTTTCCTGAAGATCTTTTTTCACGCTTTTTGAAACCGCAATGAAATGAGCGCTGCACCATTTCGCAAAGCGAAGAGAAAAAGACAGATACCAACGCATGAGCCATGAATATGCCCCCGGCACATGGACTGACTCAATGCCATGCGGGGTAAACAGGACCCGTTTCGGCACCATCAAAGGAAGCGTGTGGGAAGGAACGAAAAGCGCATCAATGGGATGACGGGAAAGCTCGATCGTGAGCCAAAAAAGCGTCCAGAATTTCTCATGCGCAAGTAGGCGAATACTGACGTTGCTCTGGCTTCTGCCCGCAAGCAGGGCTTTGAGCTTTTCTTCTTGCGCTTTGGTTCGCACGTACAAGCGGATCTCCTTCACGGCAATTTCCGAAGACTTTGCGAGCAATCCTTCCACCACGTGGTCCGTGTAGACTTCCACACCGGTGGGCTGGAGAGAACCGTAGCGGGAACAGTCGATGCCGAGAATCATGAATACAGGTTTTAGGAAATGATGGAAGCTGGAAGTAAGCTCGAATACTATAAGCTAAAGCACATCATGAATCTAATAAAGCTAAAAAATCTCTTCCTCGATTTCCTCCTTCCCCGCCGCTGTATCGGATGCGATCAGCCCGACACCTGGTGGTGCGATGACTGCTTTCGAATACTGAACGCAGAACCCACCGTGAGTGTGAACGAATCCCCTCTCGACCGCCTCATCGTGGCTGCTCACTACGACACACCGCTTATCAAGAAAGCCATTCAGGCCTTCAAATACGAACGGCATCCGGAGGACATAGCACCTAAACTCGGAAAACTCCTAGCTCAAGCTTTAGGAAAACATGCTGGAACGTTGATTCCAGTGCCTCTTGAGAGGCAAAGAGAAAAAGAACGTGGTTTTAATCAAGCCGAACTCTTGGCCGTTGAGATGAAAAAATACTGCCCTGAGGCCTTTACCATCAACTCTCAACTTCTAACGAAAAACCATCTCACCCTTCCCCAAGTTGGCCTCTCACGACAGCAGCGCCTGGAAAATATTCGTGGTGCCTTTTCACTCCACTCTCCCCTTCAAAAAGAAGCGCATTACATTCTCGTGGACGATGTCGTCACAACTGGTGCCACCCTGAAAGAATGCTGCCGAATCTTGAAGCAACATGGGGCGAAAGAAGTGTGGGGGTTAGCAGTAGCGAGAAACGCGGTCTGAAGCGGAGACATCTGCGAAGCGGATGTCGGAGCGAAAGACTCCGAAACTGAAATTTCGCGGATTTTGCGAAATTATCGGTTGAGGAGAGCGTTTCCCTATTCGGTGGTGGCGAGAAATTAGGCTACCAGCTTTTTCAAAGCCCCCTCCACCCTCTCCTGAATATTCATCTCCGGGAATTCGAAAGCTCCTGCGGTGATCATCTCGTAGGTCGTGAGGTAGCGTTCGGCCACTTCGATACGGAAGTCATCGGGCATCGCCGGCAGAGCATCCTTGTAGGGATCGCAGCGAGCCGTATACCAGAGGCGGAGAAATTCTTTGTCGAAGTTCTCGGGCTCCTCGCTCTTGGCAAAGCGCTCGGCGTAGGTGGTCGCCTTCCAGAAACGTGAAGAATCGGAGGTGTGGATTTCGTCAATCAACACAATCTGTCCGGATTCATCGACACCAAATTCATATTTCGTGTCCACCAGAATCAGTCCGCCTTTTTTTGCCAGTTCCTGGCCGCGGGCAAAGAGAGCAAAAGTATATTTTTCCAGCTGGGCCCACTGCTCCTTGGTCGCGAGACCATTTTCGATAATTTCGGCAGCGGAGATTTTCTCGTCGTGCTCGTCCGACTTGGTGGTGGGGGTGATGAGGGGGCGCGGGAAAATTTGATTTTTCTTCATGCCTTCCGGAAGCGTGTGACCACAGTAGAGCCTTTCGCCTTTCTCATACGCCTTCCAAGCCGAAGTGCCCGTGGAACCCGAAAGATAGCCTCGGATCACCATCTCGATCTTGAAGGGGGTGACCTGCTTGCACACCAGGATGTTCGGATCCGGCATGGAAATCACATGATTGGGGACCAGATCCTTCGTGTGCTCAAACCACCAATGTGAAAGCTGATTGAGGGCCTGACCTTTCAGGGGGATCATCCCCAGCACTTTGTCAAAGGCGCTCTGCCGATCCGTGGTGACAAGAATGCGCTGTTTGCCATCCTTCGTGATGTAGCAATCACGAACTTTGCCCTTGTAGAAGCTTTCGAAACCTTGCACGTTTGTTCCTTCGAAGCAGTGCGAAAGATAGGGTTTGATGTGGTTTGCAGTAATCATACGAGACGAGATAACAAATGGGTATCAGAAGCATAGCAATCATAAAAATTCACGCAAGCGTTCAATGATCTCTGGTTGCTGCCGAAAAAAGTCCAGAACACGTGCTTCTCTCTGCCGGACTGTTTCACGGCCTATATGATAATAATCTCCTATTTCCTTGTGAGTCGGGATGCCACCTTCCTTTTTCCTGGGAAGTTTCTTGAAGCCGTATCGAAATAAGAAAAATTCTACATCGCGCTTACTGCTGTTTGCCGGATGATGGCGCCGGTAAGCTTCCCGAAGAAAAACAATGAGTTCCGCATGATCTTGATCTGGGATATCAGTACGATGAGAAGACTCGGTTCCCGCTACCGTACTCCCGAAGCTTTCTCCACCGTCATCCTGAGACCAGTCGAGCGATAGAACTTTACGCTGAGAGGTAGTGAGTGCCGTCTGAAGTCGCTCACGGTGTTCTGGAGAAAGACCCAATTGATCGGCAATGGAAGTAAAATCGGGTCTTTGACCGTGCGTGGTGAAGTAATCATCCACTGCGGTTTGATACCTCTTCATTTCATCTTGCACATGTTCTGGAATCCTGACATGCCTTCCATTGTCGAGAATATATCTGCGCATGAATTGTCTGATCCAGATGATAGCATAGGTGGATAGACGAGCTCCTCTTTTAGGATCAAATTTTTTTATAGCTCTCATAAAGCCTAAATTCCCTTCCTGGACCAGATCTTCATGAGGAATCCCGGACCATCCAAATCGCCCAGCGATACTAGCTACCAAGGGTTGATTCACCACTATTAAAGCTTCGACAGCTTTTCCCTGCTCTTCAGGCGTCCCTGAATCTTTGAGCTGTAAAAGTCTCCTTTCTTCTTCCTCCGAAAAAAAACGACCCGAGGCAGGCCTGAAAGTCTCTCCAACGACCCTTTGGTAGAGTTTCAGAACTGAGTCGCTTAACGGTGTCCCCAGATCAAGACTTTCCTGCTGAAGCATGTGGTTTCCGCCAGTTGCTTGTTGGACAGCTTCTACAATACTGCTCGTCTTTTGAACCTGGAGCAACATCTTTCGGAGTTCATAAAGAATATGAAGGTGCCGCTTCAAGACCTGCTGTCTGACCCCGAGCCTAAGAATCACATACTGAGGGTTGGCCTCCAGGTCATGTACCAGAGGTTTAGCAACACTCAGAGATATCTCCCGCAGTCCCCTACTCTTTATCCAGCCCTTTTCATGATCCCAATCAATGCCGAAGGCCTCTCGAAGCTGCTGAATGGCATAAGTTTTTTCCAGGCGATTCCGAAGCACCCGTGTCCCAAACTGCTGACAATACCGAAGAGAAAGAGACAGAAATGGAGCATAGTCATGGAGCTCAAGTCGGGATTTTCCTGCGGTGTCCGGATTCAGTGGACAACGTCGAAAAACATCGACTTTTTTTCGCATGACCGGAAGGCTTTCCCCCGATCTGGCTAGCAGGTCGGAAGTCTCCTCATCACATCCGATGCCGAGCAGAAATGATTGTACAATGCCCTGTTCCTCAGCCAAAGGCTTTTCTTCTCGCTCCTCATCTGCTACAGCAAGAATATGTTCTTCTGAACGATTGAGAAGACCCGCCCTCACCCTGCCAAAAACTTGCACCATAAGCTCCACCTTTGGGAGAATATTTTCCGGACTGAGGAGCCGACGTGTTCGACAAAGCTCTGCATAGGGATATCCCAAAGCTTCCAGCTGCTTACAAGCATCTGCATTCCTCTCTTGTTTTCGTTTTGAATGAAGCGCTTGTGTCCTGGCGACTCCATGTGGCTTCAAGATCTCAGGAGTAATGGGCTCTCCAAGCTCAAGGGCGGAGGCAATTCTTTGTTGGATTTGATCGAAGTATAATCCTTCCAATTCAGCAAGCGGTGGAATGTCAGCAGTATGAAGATGCTCTGCAAGCAGAGCATGAATTCTTGCAGCAACTCCGGAAGAGCGTTGAATGGTCTTGGGTAAATGTGATGCTTGTTCCAATATCCAACCGGTGATTCTCCCGAAATTGCGGACAACGACACAAAGCTCCTTTGCGTGCTGTGGGACGCTATTTGCTTCGTGCAGGAAATGACAGAAATGCTGCTCGTCATTTCCTGCATCTGCGTAGACTGCCGCTCTCTCCTCAATATTACTCACGGTTGTTTTTGTCATTCCAAAAAGAATTTGCCTCATGTACAGAGGAATTTTCGGATGGCTCCTGAAATATGCAGCTTTTTCAGCAAGCAGGTGGAGCATTCTTTGGATTCGCGATTGTGATCCGTGGAGCAAATGAGTCACACCAGGCGGTACTGTTATCCCCTGGTCCACATAGATGCGAAGCACACGCGCCATGGGTCTGACCCAAAGCCTCGCGCTAGCAAAAAACTTTCGCCTGATAATCGTTGTTTCGATACGGGCAATCGCTTCTTCTTGCGGCATAGCTTCGAGATCATCAATCTCGCGATCGGTAATTCGAAAAAGTCTGGGGGCATTTCTCATCGCAGAGAGCTTTTTTTTGCCCAGAAAAACTTGGCGAAGCTTTTGTTCAACACCCCTATTGGAATGACTCAGAACCCGATCAAAATCTTGAGCGTCGAGAAAGAAATCAAATACCCTGACTCCATACGTCGCAAAAAGCGGGCAGGCTAGGAAGAGAAATTTCCACCTGAACCGCTGATAACGCTGGTCAGGGTTTTTCTGGTTTGATTGCATCGATACTGTTGCCTTTTGAATCCCATCTTGAAGATCCTTGATCAGCGCACACTTGACGGCTGCCATAGACCCTTCAAAGTTATCCAGACCAGCTTCTTCTGAAGTCGGCTTTCTTCCCAAGGTCATGGAGAGCTCAAGAATCCTGGCGAGTTCCTCCGGAACCATTTCGACAGTGGATGGTTTCGAATGATCTTCGAGGACGTTTTCCCCCTGAAGAATGACGGCTCTGACCGCCCCTCGAAAACCTCCAAAGCAAGCCAAAGCTCGATCAGGATACAAAAAATCTTTTATTTGCGGGAGCTCAGACCCCGGCTTATACGTAACATTTTCCGGAGAATAACCATTTCTTTCATTGTAAATCCGAAGCAGTTCCACCCTCACTTTAGCTTTCACTTCCCGCTCATCCTGATAATCCTGTATCACGGGAAATCCCATCTCGGCAGAAAGCTGACGACTTGACCGATGAAAGTGTTGAAGAATCCATCGGGAAAAAACTTGCCCCCTCTCGTATTGGGGATGAGCTTTGAGAAAATCTGATTCCGGAAGAGGGGCATATTGCTTTTTTGCCTCAAGTCTCTCCTTCAAACGATGGACTTGTAAGGCAAAAAAATCCTTTAAGAACTCCACTGCCAAGAAAAGTTCATCAATGGCCTTACTTGCTTCCGGCGAAGCCTCAACAAGAGCAGAATCTGGATGGGTGCGAATGCTCATCACAAAATCTGATGTAGACTCGCGAAGATCTTTTGTGATGTTTTCACTTTCTGCACTCAGATCGCTGGCGTTCAAAATTCTTGTTTTCATTTCCACAAGACGTTGCTGAAGCTGCGGAAATTTCTTCAGTCGATCATGCTGAATGGTTCGATCGCATGACTCAGTTCCGAGCCGCGCCCAGGACAGTGAAAAGCCAGAAAGGAGATCATTTCCCATAAGGATGGAGAAGGGGCAATTATAGGTGTATTGACCTCTATAACAAAGTAAACTAGAATTAGTTCACTTTTAGCACCGTATGAAATCCGTCAATATCCATCAGGCCAAGACGGAGCTCTCGAAGCTCGTTCATCACCTGGAAACGAAGGGAGGATTTGTTACCATTTGCCGGTACGGAAAACCTGTCGCCGAACTTTTCCCCGTCCGAAAAATGTTTTCATCCCGAAAAAAGCCTCCATGGCTCAAGAGCATTAAAATTTTGGGGGATATTACAGCACCACTTTCGGAAGAAGATTGGCCGCTTTCCGCTCGTTAATCCGCCCCATGCTGCTTCTGGATACCTGTACCTTGATTTGGCTGATCGGTGATGAGAACCTCCTGTCAAGCGCTGCAAAAAGTTCGATGTATTGGCACGCTGACAGTCTCTTTGTCTCAAGTGTTACTGCTTTTGAATTGGGGAAACTCGCCAAAAAGAACAAAATCTCACTTTCTTGTGCACCACAACGCTGGTTTTATGAAGCTCTCCAGGAAAAAAATATTAAAGAAATCCCCCTCAGCAGTGACATCATATTCCTTGCCGAAGGTCTTCCCGATCTTCACAATGACCCCATGGATCGATTCATAATAGCAACAGGTCTCCGCTACGGTTTTAGCATCGTTACTCCAGACCAATGGATTACTCGATATCCAAGCGTAAAGGTAATTTGGTAAACAAAAAAACTACCAAAATGATCAATTTTCTGCTACAATAAGCAGATTATACCCTTTTCATGCCTGTATTTCTCACCAATTTCTCTGCGGATTTCTGGGGAACCACCCTGAACTGGATCCTGCTCATCGCGGGTGTCGTTATCAGCTGGAAAACATCCCTCTACTTCGTGCGCATGTTTTATGCCATTTTCGAAAGCCGAAATATGGTATTTTTGCGCATCACGACGCCCCGATCGGACTCCAAAAAAGATAAAGAAGACCAGACGGAAAAGGATTTCAAGGAACGGGTTTCCATCATGGAGAGTATTTTTCGCTCGATCTACGAAATCCGAGATTTGAACCTGATGAATCGCATTCGCACGATCATCTGGGACAACGACTACGTGAGTTTCGAAATCGTCTACGAAAAGAAGCTTGTGCACTTCTACATTGTGACCCACCGACGCTACGGCGAACTCCTGCAGCGACAAATCACGAGCTACTATCCCGATGCGGATGTCAGTGAAGTACCGGGCTACGAGATCTCGCCCAAGGGCAAAAAAACGAAAGGCTATTTCCTGTA
>CAZWLI010000131.1:0-10938 GCA_964634525.1 uncultured Candidatus Peribacteria bacterium
GCTGCTGCCAGCAACGAATGAATGCGAAGATATTCTCCCGGAAGAGATTCGAAAAGAATATTTATTTCCGACAAAAGCCGAGGCTATCAAAGCCGTTCATTTTCCCGAGGATCAGGAGAGTCTGGAGAAGGCGCGGCAAATGCTCGCCTTCGAAGAGCTCTTTGTCCTGCAACTCGGTGCTCTGCAGCAAAAGAAAAAATGGGCCAAACAGGGTCGAGCGGTACCAATGCCGCTGGATGCCGCGCTCATGAAAGCATTTCAGGAGACACTTCCCTGGAAGCTGACCGGCAGTCAGAAAATCGCGCTGTACCAGATCCTCAAGGACTGCGAACAAAGCTCCCCCATGCTCCGCCTTCTCCAGGGTGATGTGGGCAGCGGCAAGACGGTGGTCGCCGCCATGACCATGCTCCCTTTTTTGAAAGCCGGCTATCAGTGTGCCGTCATGTCTCCTACGGAGATTCTGACAAAACAGCACTTCGCAACACTCCAGAAGTTGCTCGCGAACTTTTCAACGATTCTCCTCGTAGGCTCACTCAGCGAAGAGGAAAAAAAGGAAGCACAGAGAAAGATTGAGCAGGGCGAAATTCAGCTCATCATTGGGACTCATGCGCTAATCCAAGAGGCGGTCTGCTTCCCAAAGCTTGCCATGGCCGTCATCGACGAACAGCACCGCTTTGGTGTATTGCAACGTGCCGAGCTCGTAAAAAAATGCGTTGAACATGTCCCCCACCTGCTCATGATGAGTGCCACGCCAATCCCACGAACCCTTGCGCTCACGATTTATGGCGATCAAGAGCTCTCGATCATCAATGAAATGCCACCCGGGAGAAAACCCATCATCACCCGAATCATCCACCCGGACAGGAGACGCCAAGCAAATCTCTTCATCGACGATCAGATCAGCAAAGGTCAGCAGGTTTTTGTCATCTGTCCGCTGATTGAAGAGAGTGAGATACTCGAGGCAAAGTCCGTGCTTCAGGAATACGAACGGCTGAAAAAAGAAGATTTCCCACACCGAAAGATCGAATACCTCCACGGAAAAATGAAGGCTGCCGAAAAAGATGAGATTATGAAACGATTCAAGGATCGAGAGTTCGATATTCTTGTTTCAACATCTGTGATCGAGGTCGGCATTGATATTCCGAATGCCACCATGATGGTGATCGAGGGCGCGGAACGCTTTGGCCTCTCACAGCTCCATCAGTTTCGCGGAAGAGTTGGACGAAGTGCACTTCAATCGTACTGCCTTCTCTACACCACGAAGCGTGAGCAGCGGTCGGCAAGGAGGCTGCGGGCTATGGTCGATCACACGGATGGATTCCGCCTCGCTGAGATCGATCTCGAGATTCGTGGACCGGGGCAAGTATATGGCCTTCGGCAAAGCGGACTTCCGGATCTGAAAATCGCCTCCATCATGGATGGTCGCACCATTGCCATGGCTCGCCAAAAAGCTTCCGAGCTTCTGGAAAAAGATTGGAGCCTTTCCTCTTTTCCCCTTCTTCAGCGACTTTCTGAAAAAATGTCTGGCTTCTTTAAGGCCTAACCTGTCATGATAGTCGCACCCTTATTTTTTTCATGAACCCGATCCAATTACTCTCGGAAAAAGCCGTCTACGAAAACGCCTATTTCACCATTCTCGATCGCCATTACCTTCTCCCCCATGGCAAAGACCATCATTTCTTTGTCCGAAAAGAAGTCGATACCTGCTGTGTGCTCGCCATGACGACAGAAGGGCATTTTATCGTGATCAAAGAATTTCGAGCTGGACCGCAGGAAGTCCTCGTGGAGCTGCCAGCAGGGAGATTTGAGGGTCATGATGACAATCCAGATGAACGAATTAAAAAAGAACTCCTGGAAGAAACCGGCTACAGTGGGAAGCTAAAAAAGGTCGGAGTCATGCCTACCTCTCCGTATTCCACACGCCATATTCATTGCTACTATGCCACGGAATGTGTGAAGGTCAGCGAACAAAAGCTTGATCATTCAGAATCGATCGAAGTCGAGCTCGTATCTCCAAAGGAGATGAAAAAAATTCTGATGACAGGAGCCTCATCTTCTTGTGCGCCAGGCTTACTCGCCTGGGAATGGATGAAGCAAGATGGTATACTCTGAGAGTATTTTCATTTTTGAGAATGACCTTTCGCACGCTCCGAAAAGAAATATTCGAAACGCTGGAAGGAAAGAAAAAGACAAAAGCGAAACGATTCGTGGATATTTTCCTGTGCACGATGGTTGTGTTGAATATTATGGCCATTGTTCTTTCTTCCGTGGCCTCGTTTTCAAGTCGACTCTTCCCGCTGCTTTTGGCCTTTGAAATTTTCTCAGTGTTGGTCTTCACGATCGAATACCTGGCCAGAGTTTGGAGCTCCGGAAAAATTTCTTTTGCCCTTCGACCCCTCATGATCGTCGATCTTCTGGCGGTTATTCCGTTTTATCTCATCATCTTTTCTCCGGGAGCTTTTGAATACACTCGCATCGCCCAAATCCTACGACTCTTTCGGATCTTCAAAATGGAGCGGTACTTCTCAGAAGGTGATGAATTCATGAAGGTGATTCGGTCAAAAAAATCAGAGCTCAAAATCATCGCCTACGCCCTGACCATTCTGATCCTGATTTCCTCCAGTCTTCTCTATTTTGTCGAAAATCCCGTGCAGCCCAGCGTGTTCTCCAGTATTCCTGTTTCAGCCTACTGGGCCATCATGACCTTCTCGACGGTCGGTTACGGTGACATGGTCCCGATCACCGGGCTGGGAAGATTCTTTGCCTCCCTCACGGCCCTCATGGGCATTGGATTTTTTGCTCTTCCCGCCGGCATCATCAGCGCTGGCTTCATTACCCGTGCATTTTCAAAAAAAGAGAGCAGATTAATATGCCCTCACTGCAACAAGAAGCTTTCAGGATAAGAAATAGTCGGAGTGATGATGATGGTCGGAGTGGCGGGATTTGAACCCACGACCTCGACGTCCCGAACGTCGCGCGCTAGCCAACTGCGCTACACCCCGAGTGGAGCCACTCTCCGGACTTGAACCGGAGACCTCTCCCTTACGAAGGGATTGCTCTACCAACTGAGCTAGAGTGGCGTTTATCGACGGACAAGGCCGCCTTTTGATTCAATGCTTTTGATAAGCTCATGAAGGATATGTTGAATCTCTTCTTCTTTCAAGGTTCTTTCCGAATCCTGATACGCCAGTGAAAAGGTGAAGCTCTTTTTCCCCTCTCCCACGGATTCTCCTTCGTAGACCTCGAGGAACTCGATACGCTTCAGGCGCTGAGGTTCGACGCGAGCAATCATGGCCTGAATCTGCTCCATGGGAACATGACTCTCCACCATCACGCTCAGATCCAGAAGAGCTTCGGGGTTGGGATTGATCGGAATGTATTTGATTTCCCTTGGCCGAAGCTGATAGAGCGTTTCGAGGAAAAGCTCGACCGCCGAAACACTTCCTCGTATCTTGAAGCGATCCAGCACGCTCGGATGAATTTCAAAAATATGACCGACCACTTTTTCTTCGCTGAGGATGCGAAGTCCTCGTCCAGGATAGGCAAGGGACGTGTCCACTGACTCGAGGAGAATCGGAAGGGAGAGCTCCTTGAAGAGTTGCTCGGCAATTCCCTTGGCGTCGAAAAAATTCGTTTTTTTTGTCGGAGAAGAAAGGAGAAGATTGAGAAGATTTTCCTCTCGTACACCATCGCCATCTCGCGCATAGCTTTTTCCCATTTCAAAGGTTCTCCATTCCTGAGCTCGGATCAGCTGATTGCGAGCAATATTTTCCAGAAGATAGGGGAAAAAATATGGACGCATGAAACGGAAATCCTGATTCACCGGCCTTGAGACGGCAAGCAAAGAATTCGTATCGGTAAAGCCAGTTTTCGACAGAAGAGCTTCTGAAAGGAAAGAATAATTCGCTTCTTCCAAAAATCCCTTTCCGACAAGGAACTGCTGGATTAAGTTTCTTATCGTGCGCTTCTGATTCTTCACCGGAGTCTTGAGCTCGATGAGCGGAGGCAGTGCCGGGACTTTGGAGTAGCCGTGAACACGAACTATTTCTTCGATGAGATCTTCCGGAATCATGATGCTCGAAGTTCTCCAAGCAGGGACCTGGGCCGTGAGTATATTCTTTTTCAAGGTAACCTCAAAACCAAGATCTGTGAGATATTTCTTGGCCGTCGGCAGGGGAATCTCAATGCCAAGATGTCGATTCATTTTCTCGGAGGAAACGGTAACTTTTCGCTTTAGAGATTTTTCATGTACGTGAGAAGAGAGACGGTACTCGAATTTCGCTTCCGGGAAAATTTCCTTGAAAAGCTCGAGTCCTCTGGCGAAACCTTCGCCGGAACGTTCCGGCTCAATGTTCTTCTCATGCATGGTGCCTCCATCCGTGCGATGACCGAGAGCAATCATGGCTCTTCGAATCAAAATGTTATCGAATTGTGAGGAGTGAAAATAAATCTGTTTCGTATCGACTTTGATCTCTGAATCGAAGCCCCCCATTATCCCGGCGAGATCCACAATCCTTCCTCCTGACTCAATGACAATGGTCTGTTCGGGAAGCTTTCTTTCAACGCCGTCGAGCGTTTTTACTTTTTCGCCAGATTTCGAAAGTCGCATAAAGAAATCCTTCCCTTCGAGCATCCGAAGATCAAAAGCATGGGTCGGCTGCCCAAGCTCCATCATGACGTAGTTCGTGATGTCCACGATCGCATTGATGGGCCGAACTCCAACGCCTTCAAGTCGCCTCCGCATCCAAAGCGGGGAAGGTTTGGCATAAAGTCCGGAGATCGCCGTGCCCCAATAACTCTTAGAGATTTTTTTATTTTCGAAGCTGATCTTCATGGGAAGAGCTTTCGTTCCTGCCTTCACTTTTTTGACGCTCCTCTTCTTCCACGTTGCAAGCCCGAGCGCAACGCATTCACGAGCAAATCCGATATGAGAAAAAAGATCCGCTCGATGGGTGAGCGAATGATTGTCGATCTCCAGAACGGTGTCTTCGAGCATCATGAGAGGTACGACGGGCAAGCCAAGGTTTGCTGATTTGGGAAACTTCGTGAGTACCCCAGGAGCACCCGGTACGAGCTCACTGTCCAGACAAAGCATGCCTTCGGATTTCTCACCTCGCATCACACGAGTCTCTACCTTCCCGCCCGGGAGCTCACACGGTGCAATCGCAACGGGAATCTTGTCTCCCACCTGGACCACGGCCTTCTCGCCGTAGATCACCTGAATTTCATCCTTGGCATTGACCTTCACCTTCCCCAGGTGCAAATGATCAGCATTCGGATGCTTGTGCGTCGAAAGAAGCTGCCCAACAACGACGTGATCGAGCCCCTTGCCTTTCTCATGTGCCATCTCAATGGTGGCCGTCGCCTCGGTGAGGCGCCAGACCACGTCTTTCAAAGAAACTTTTGAATCAAAATCAATAAAGTCCTTCAGCCAGTTGAGAGAAATTTTCATAAAGCAAAAAGCTCGAACAGTATATGATATGCTTCACCTGCCTTCAAGCACTCCATGTTCATCGTCCTCTACGGCATCAACAACATTGGGAAATCAACCCAGATCCAAAGGCTGCAGGAAAAATTCCAAGCTGCCGGGAAAACGGTGAAGGTGATGAAGTATCCCGTGTATGATCTCCTGCCAACGGGCCCTCAGATCAACTATTTTCTCCGTGATCCCGAGGCGGAAAAAATCTCCGGCGAAAGCCTTCAGATGCTCTACATTCAAAACCGTTTGGATTATGAACCGCAACTTGTCCGTGACCTGAAAAAATATGACATAGTCCTTGCGGAAGATTATGTCGGTACTGGCATGGCCTGGGGCATGACACAGAATATTCCTTTTCCCTGGATCCAATCGAAGCATGATCAGCATCGCCAAAAAAAAGCCGATCTGGAAATTCTTCTCGATGGTGACCGATTCCTTTCGGGAAAAGAAAAAAATCACCGAAACGAAAGCGATGATCAGGCTGTGCAGCTGACCCGAAAAAATTTCCTCTTCCTCGCGAAGCGGTACCATTGGCCGATCGTGAATGCGAACCAAGAGGAAGAAAAGGTGACGGAGGATCTCCTCAAGCTTATACTAGAGCAGCCATAGCATGTGGCTCTTGTCTGTCTGGTCCTGCTGAGGAATGCTCTCCTTCTCTGCTTGCAACAGGAATAAAAAGCGATTCCGCTTCTGCCAATAGCTTCAGCAGAATTTCTAATTCTGTAGCATGAGACGCTCGATAGACCGATAATTTTCCCACGAGCTTGAAGCCGAGGGTCTGTTCGAGAATCGCGATCGGAAATCCATGATCTATTAACTTGTGACAAGCGAGTTCGAGATTTTCCCCTCCTTCATCAAACTCTGGATTTCGATTAATAATTCTCCCATTCGTTACTGTCATCACACTGTCTGTGGACAATGATACTCCTGGAAAAGGAAAACTCGATAGGAGCCGAACAAGCGCTTGGCGCACCCACCCGATAGCAGGCGCACGAGCTCTGGAAATGGCGGCAAAAATTTCTGGTGTGAGGACTGTCTCCAAAGACTTTGTCCCTAGCTCGGTATTTGGATAGCTATACTGTATTTCTAGGATCAGCTGATCTTCCTTGCCTTCTTCTGGAGGCTCAATAAGCCAGTACCCTCCTTCTTTCCCGAAGCGAAAGAGCATCTTTTCCTTCACGGTGCATTTTGGGATCTGCTCATTGGCCCCTTCGATCTTCCCAGCGATGGCATCGAGAAATGGACCATTGCAATCATTAAAGGTTGGCATGCTTTCTTTTGCCCTTCTTTTTTTCCTTTCTTTCTTTCCATTTGGCGCAGTGGAAATCTCCAGATCAGCAAGGAGATTCAAGAAACCAAGCAAGGCACCCACATGCTCTGCGATGAAGAGGGTTCTTCTTTCGGATTTTAGCATGAGCATATGCCAAAACCTACTGCTCTTGAGATTTCTCACATCAAAGGGGATTTCTCTCTGGTTCACAATAACTTTTAGCCCTCTCCGCCTCCCATTTTGCAACTTCCCTTCTTGGTGATACGGATGGAGGGTGAGATCTACTCTTTCTCTTCCGAAGGTTGGCCTGACGTCTCTGATTTGAGCCGGTTCGATGAGGATGCTATGGCAGCCTGCTCGTATATGACCGAATCGAGGGTCACGACGAAGACGGTCTGGAAGGATGAGCTCTTTTCCCCTCACAAGATCTGGAACCGCAGCTACCGCTTCCATTCCGCGCAAAACCTCCATAAGAAGTTAAATTTTGGGCAGCATTCTAGACCCCTTTTCTATTCTTGACAAGAGCAGATGATGGTGAAGAAATCCAGGCCTCAATTTCTTCTCCAATCTGCTCAACTAACTTTCCTTCCGTATCAATCGTGAGGTCGGCATTTCTTTCGTAGATTACTTTTCGAGATTCCCAAAGTGCCTCCAATTCATCAACGGGGTCGATGCCGGTAATCGATGGACGCTCCGTTTGCATTCGCAGTCTGTTCTCCAGCGTCGCGACCGATGCGGTGAGATGAATGAGCTTTCCGGTTTTTTTGAGCTTCTCAGCATTGTCGAAATACTGGAGAACTCCTCCTCCCGTGCTGATGATGGCATGCTCTTTTTTGCTCAGGATATTGACGGCTTCTCGCTCCTTGTCGCGAAAATAGGACCATCCTTTTTTTTTCACGAGTTCCGCAATGGCCATGCCTTCTTCTTGCCTGATCCACTCATCCATGTCGAAAAATGTTCGCTGAAGCTTTGTGGCGAGAAGTTTTCCAATCGTTGTCTTTCCAACCCCTCGCATGCCAATGAGGTAGATATTCTTCATGTTCGATATTTTTCTTCTTCTTCCATCTTATCCATTTTCTCGCTTCCAATACGATCTTCCATGATCTCGATGACATGATCGTAGGGCACGGATTCTTGGGTTCCGGTTTGCATGTCGCGCACAATGACCATGCCTTCATTGACCTCGACCTCGCCCATAAGGATGGTGTATTTGACCTGAAAGTTCATGGCCATCTCGAGCTGGGTTCGCATGGAGCCGGTGCCCATGGCTCCAACGGTTTGAATGCCCACCTCGCGGAGTTTCTGAAGAAGGAGGAGAGACTTTCGCTTCGCCTTGGCACCGAGCTGCGCGACAAAAACCTGCAGATGATCTTTGTGCGGGACTCGAATCCCGACGGTCTTGAGGGCAGCAAGCAAGCGTCCGAATTCACTGGTGAATCCGATGATATTGGTTTTTTCTCCACCCAAAGACTCGACGAGCTCATCATTGGATCCACCGTAGATGATGACATTTTCCGCGCCCTTATCATTGTGCCAAAATTCAAAAACTGTATTCGCATTGTAATGCATCATGCCAAAGAGCCCTTTGTTTTCTCGGTACTCGATGCCGAGCTCAGCGAGAAAGGCTTTGAGGTTTTCAAATTGAATCTTGTCCTGCTTATTCAGATAATTTTCGATCTTCGGAGCAAGTTGAGAAAGAATACCGCAGTCTTCCTCAGTGCAGCGGAGGAGCTCAAAGAAATCTCCTCGCTTCATCGCCTTCACGCATGACTCGCACAAGGAGCGTTGCTTATCAAAATAAAAATTTTTGAGATCATCGAGAAAGACCCTTCGGGATTCCAATGAGCCCACATGGCTGATCTGAACGGTATAGAATTCTTTGAGACCAAGATCGTCGAGAATTTTGTAAGCAAGATAAATCGCTTGAGCGGTGAGAGCCGAGTCGTCGCTTCCGATCAGGTGAAGTCCGAAATAATCCCGATATGAAACGCCTTCGTGATCCTTCTCCAAAAAGGGTTCAATGCAATAGAGTTCGACCGGTTTTGGCCAAGCATTCATACCATCCTCATGGTACGCATTGGCAGCCGAAAGCAACGGATCAAATCTGACAACGGACGGTGAGTCAACGCCGTCTTCGATTCGAAGAAGATGATCGGAAGAAAACGATCCGAGAAGTTTTTCACAAGTCGACAGCGGAAGGAGGAAGGAAGGCGTAATGCGACGGAATCCCGCCTGACGGCAGCGATGACGAATGACCTTCTTCACGTAGGTAAAATATTCGTGCTCATCGGGAAGGAAATCCTTGAACGCGCTGATGGAGAACATTTTTTGCATGCACAAAAGCTTAACAATTGCGTATCATAGTCGATCTTATTGTGGCCGTCAATTTTCAAAAGAAGATTTGCGTGGTACAATGAAACGCCTTACAACCCATCATGCAGCGATTTGTCGTTCCAGAAGAAAGTAATGGGAAGAGAATTGACCTTGCCCTGAGCGAGATTATGGGAGCGTATTCGAGATCGCAGGTGCAGCGCTTGATTCGAGAAGACTGCATTCGCATTGACGGGCACTCGGCAAAAAAAGGGAATCGCGTGAGCAAAGGTCAGGTCATCGAAGTGTCCCAGCCCCTTGCAAAGAAATCTCGATTTCTCGCCTTTGAAACGCCTCTGGAGATTCTCTTTGAAGACGATGATCTTCTGGTCGTGAACAAACCCGCAGGGCTGCTCACCCACCCCTCAGCCCACGAACGAAAAAAAACCCTGGTTAACGCTCTCATTCATCATTGCGGCGATCGACTGAGCGGAATCGGTGGTGAGAAACGTCCGGGGATTGTGCACCGCCTCGACAAAGATACTTCGGGAATTCTCCTCGTCGCAAAACATGATGAGTCGCACAAAGATCTCTCGAAACAGATGGAACAACGCAGCATTGAAAAGCACTATCTCGGCCTTGTGCTTGGGCTGATGTCCGGAAAGCAAGGTTCCATTGAGGCTCCCCTGATTTCCGCGCAGAATAGAAAAGGACAAAAGGTCATCGTTTCACCGCACCCCTTTGGGAAAGCTGCCATCACAAAATTTTCCGTGATCGAAACCTTTGACGAAAAATATTCACTGCTCGATATCGAAATCCTCACTGGACGCATGCATCAGATTCGCGTCCACATGGCTTCGATTTATCATCCGATCATTGGGGATCCTGTGTACGGCAATACCCAAGGGAATGAAAAAATTTTTAAGCTTGGACTGAAACGACAATTTTTGCACTCGCACCAACTTCGCTTCGAACATCCCCGAACGCATGAAATCATGACGTTCCGTTGCGGCCTTCCAAAAGAACTCGAAGAAGTTCTGGAGAAGCTTCGACAGCATCAGTTGTGACCTATTCGGAAATCAGGGGAACGATGCTGGTGGGGTCCACGGTGTTATCATCTTTTACTTTCACATAATAAGCCGCCCCAGCATGGTCATAAAAATAGAATGCTTTATCTTTTGGGGCATCTTCTTTTTGAGGTTCAAAACCATTGAGAACACTGGACTTATAACTCGTCGAGTTGGGCGTGTTGAGCGCGTGAAAATCTCCGGACTGAAAAGAGAAGCCGAGATTTTTGAGCTGGTCTTGAACCTTGCTCGCATCTTGATTGGCGGTGAGCTGGCCTTTGAGAACATTGGCATTGAGTGCGCTCCCCACATCGTGATAAACCCAAAAGTACACAACGCCATAGGAAACTCCTGCGCCAACAACCATGACGAGCACGCTGAGCAATATTTTAAGTCCTATTTTTAGCATACCTGAACTGTACTCAAGAAAAAGATGGTTCGCAAGATGCGAAAATTTTTGCCCCCAATCTCACCATGGTCGCCCCCTCTTCAAGGGCGATTTCAACATCATCACTCATGCCCATCGAGGCCTCGGAAAGTTCGTATTTCAAACTCAAGGCCTTGCATGCTTTGAAAGCCCTTCGCGTCACCTCTGGGTCTTTTTCTTTCCCCATGGTCATAAAGCCAAGGAGCTGAACTCCAGGCAACTGAAGAACTCTTGGAACAAGCTCATGGAGTGCTTCACTCTTCACTCCATATTTTTGCGATTCACCCGTGAGATTAAGCTGGAGAAAAATCGGTATGATTTTTTTAAGTTCTTTCGCCGCTTCGGAAATCTTCTGTGCGATTTGAAAAGAATCCACGGATTGGAT
>CAZWLI010000132.1:0-13415 GCA_964634525.1 uncultured Candidatus Peribacteria bacterium
CAAAAAAGTCTCTCCCCTTTGCCCGCGGACGATTGAACGCGGCGTTAATTTTCTGTGACAAAAGAATATCAAGGGGAGTCGTATAAATCTGAGTAAAAACATCAAACTTATTCAGAATTTTTAAATCCTTGGTATAGCTGAAGGCATGAGGAGCTGTATCCATTTGGATTAAAATCTTTTCATTTTGCATATTGGACAGCTCATTCTGAAACAGAATATCGGCCATCCTGATATACGAACGATAGGCACCCTTAAAGACATTCCTTATTTCCACCTTGTACCCGAGAAGTTCCAATCCTTTCTTCACCTCATCAGCAAGAGAGGCAAATTGTTCTTCCGTCATACCAAAGTTATCAAAATCAAGATCTTCTGAAAATCGACTGTTGTTATAGGCAATACGAAGAGCAGTCCCGCCGAGAAATGATAAACCTCGTCCAAGTTTTGAATTAAAAATAATTTCCAAAATCTTAACCTGGAGATACTCTCTCAGGATATTTTTCCTGAAAGATCGCTCGTGTTGAGGATAATACTTCTCGATATGTGAAAGACTAAGCATGGTTGATGAAGCTCATAAATTTACCGGCCCTCGCTGACAATGCCTTACTTCCAAATGTCTTCAGATACCTTTTAAAAGTATTCATATCAGCTTTCTCCTTGAATTCTAAACTATTCCATCTCAAACCTTCAAAATCCTTTTCGTCCCGTATGTCAGGATGTAGATACAGATAATCAAGCACTGCTTTTTCTATTTCGGCGACCAGGTAACGATGGTTTCTGTATTCTCGAAGTTCATAGCCAAACATGAATTCCGGCTTGAGATGCTTGTAGGTGAAGGTGCCAAGATTTGTTTCAAAACAGTTTGTTTTTTGAGAAGTTACGGAAGTTATTTCATAGACACCTTCCGGAATAAAATTGTACAAAGAAAAAGCCATCTCCAAAGAGATATAAGAGGGGCGGTAGATCGTATTGGCAATGAGGCAGAGTGCTTCCTCATGTATTTGCAAGTCAGTGAAAATATAAAACCCCTGTCGAACCTTTTTGATATACCCCTTTTTTTGCCACTCGCTTAACCGCTGCTTGTGGAAAGAAGGGTAAATCTTCTCAATATCCTTTATTGAAAAAACCGGGAAATCCTTTAATTGTGACTTAAGATTGAAAAATTGCATTTTATTGTTTTATTCTATTTTATTCCGCTTTGTAGGAAGTCTTAGAATTAGAATAACATTAAAAATGTGAGATTGCAAATCAGTCTTTGCCATCAGGCTCACATAAAATTGTGATCAGTTCATTTCTCGTTCCGAGCGTAAAAGCACATCCACGCTCATGACAAGGGTTGAGAAATAACGGTGTGGCGCGGGGGTCCGAAGACCCGCGCGCCGAGTGCTGCTACTTGCGCTTCTTGCGCTTCGGCGGCCGCAGCTTGGCCGCCTTCTTGAAGATCAAGGCGCACGGCACGCACCGGTCACGGTGCGCGACGTAGTGAGCCTCGACCTCGGGGCCCTCCTCCTCCAGTTCGCACCGGACGAGGTACCCATCGAAGGGGTCGACACATCCCAGCGGCCAGGCCCCCAGGCGGAGCAGCTCGGCCTTGCAGGCGAGACATCCCTGGGCGTGGCCGAACGGCTCCTTGAGTCCATCGGGCCGTGCGTTGAGCACGAGCGACTCGATCTTAGCCATTTGCGGACAGACCTTGGCCTTCTCGGCCATTTTTCCTCCTTGCCGCCCGTCATGAGCAGCGCGATAGATATTTGAAGAAATATCCACTGTGCTGATCTTGAAAAAATCTCAAGGGGCGAATGCTCAATGGAGAGCACTATATATCAATTACCGTATTCTGTCAAGCTTAGCGCGACGATACGCTACAAGCAATCAAACACACAGATTCTCCCGAAGTAGAAAAAGTTTGCAAAGATTTTATACTTTGGTATACTATTCACAGTATCTTCTTCTTTCCATCATGTCTTTCAAGGAACGGTATCTTTCACCCTTCATCGTCAGTGATCTTGCTGAAAAAATGGTCTTTTTAGGAGGCCCTCGGCAGGTCGGGAAAACAACCCTTTCGATGCTCGTGGGAGAAAAACACTATCATCATCCCCATTATTTTAACTGGGATCGTCCTGAAGATAGAAAGTCCCTTCTGAAGGAGGCTTTTTCAGGATCAGATGATGTAGTGATTTTTGACGAGCTGCACAAATATAAGGGTTGGAAAAATTATGTGAAGGGAATGTATGACACCTATGCTTCACGATTTGATATTATCGTTACCGGAAGTTCACACCTCGATGTCTATCGGAAAGGCGGGGATTCTTTGCAGGGGCGATATCATTTTTATCGCCTTCATCCCTTTTCTCTCTCGGAATTGGCCGGAGTGAAAACCCTTTCGGATCCTTTTCAGGAGCTTTCCTTCAGTTCTCCTTCTCCTGCTCTTCATCAACATTTTTCTTCACTCCTCACTTTTGGCGGGTTTCCAGAACCATTATTCCATCAGGATGAGGTCGTGCTCCGGAGGTGGAATCAGGAAAGAGTCGAAAGACTCATTCGAGAAGATATCCGAGATATGGAAAGCATCCGTGATATTTCTGCAATTCAAATCCTGGTGAATCTGTTGGAAGAAAAAGCGGCCGGTCGTTTCTCACTTAATTCGCTGCGCGAAGACCTTTTGGTAACGCATAAAACGATTGCTCTGTGGGTCGACATTTTGGAAAGATTTTATTACCATTTTCGTATTTATCCGTACGCCGCCAAAACGATCGCTTCTCTTCGAAAAGAGCCGAAACTTTATCTCTGGGACTGGTCCTGCCTGGATGATCCGGGCCGAAGACTTGAAAATCTGGTTGCTTCACATTTGCTCAAATTTGTTCATTTTCTTCACGATGCAAAGGGATTTCAGGCTGAGCTTTTTTACCTTCGGGACAATACTGGAAGAGAAGTTGATTTTCTCGTCACGATCAAAAGAAAACCCTGGTTTGCCGTTGAGGTGAAGCATGGCGATAGGAATCCATCACCCCATCTTCAGTACTTTGGGGAACGCCTCAAGATTCCATGGCTCTATCAGGTTATTCATACCCCGGGAATCGATATCCTTCAAAAAGGCGTTCACCTCATGAGCGTGGAGTATTTTCTCAGTGCTCTGGTGTAGGGGATATCATTCTTCTTCCCACCAATTCCCATAATCCGGGAGTTTCTTGTCTCCCGGCGGGCTGAGAATGTATTTGCGAAAGTCTTCGTAGATGAGTTCCGAGGGTTTGTTCACCTGTTCTTCTTGCGTGCGCGGTTCCAGGAGCGGTTGGCGTTCCCAGAAGACTTTTTTCGCGATCACATCCCCGAGGATGCGAAGCTGGCTCGCGCTGCGGCCAGAGTGAAATTCCTGTTCTGCGAGCATCATCAGCTCCACGTCCGTCACTTCCGGCGCGATTACGATGTTGCCGGTGGCGTGAAGACGCAGAGAGGGAATGGTTGAAAGATCACTCCCGGTGTTCGATGAATACCGAATGTTCGATGTGAGATAGGCGTTGCCTTCGATCACGAGTCTCGCTTTTCCACCGCTGATGATCACGTCATTTTTTGCAGAGCTTCCGATCTTCAGGGTACCTTTCGCATAGTACACGGTATCGGGTTCCAGCGTGAGCATTCCGTTCACGGTGAAAACATCGCCCAGCTTATTCATGCCGGGAGGAAGATCATCAGAATTCAGTCGCACCACCTTGCCGTAGATTTCGCGATTCACGAGATCATCAAAAAAATTTCTCGGATTATTTTTTCGGGTATAGACCTCATCATTCACCGGCTTCTCCTCCAAGCTTCGCTTGCCGTTCGCGCCCAGTCCGGAGTTCAGTATATTTTCTCCTTTTTGAGAAAATGTAAAAAGGTCAGCGTGTGATTCTTCAGGAGGCGTGTACCACTTCATCAGTGAGGCAACGATGCTATCGCCAAGGTCCACTTCGTTTGGCGATCCGCTGGGAAGCCCGTCCTCAGTCCAGGGAAATTTCCCAATGCCGAGATTCCCGAACTTCGTCTGCACCCAGGCGACGGAACTCAGCACAGAAATATTTTCCGTGTCGCTGGCTTCGAGCATGAAGTTTCGTTGGGGAGTCCCAACCCAGGCGTAGATCGGCACGAAGATGTCCTGGAATTTTGCTCCGGATTCCCCGGGCTTACTGACAACGCAAACCTTGCGATAGCTGCTCACGACTTTGTATTCCCAGAGATCCTCTCGTAGGTTGATTGTGTTGGTGGCCGAAACTTTTCCGAGCACACCATCGCCCACGGCCCGCAGGCTTTGCTGAGCTAGGTTTTCTTTTGAGATGTTTCCTCCTTTGCTGATGAAGGCTTGAAGATCTGCCGCGTTCATGGGATATGAAAAGGAGAGCTCATGGGCTGATGAGCTTCCTTCCACAACCAATTCTGGGCGGCTTTCTGGAAGCTTCAGGCTGATGGCGAAAGAGCCAGCCGAAGGTTCAAGATTCGCGAAGGTCTGGATTGAATTTGTTGTGTTCGGCCCGTTGTAGATGGTTGTCATGCTGCCATTGGAGTCGTCCAGCCATTGTTTTTCTATCGGGATGGCGGCATAGGGTCCGCAAAGATTTTCGAAGTGCGCTCCGGTGCCGGACTTCTTTGGCCATACATTGTCTTTGCCCGTTCCTTCGTACGAAAAAGAATGGTTTGCGATGGTGCGATCCCCAAGATCCGCGCGTGGAGCGTTTCTTTCTTTGGCGTTGAGAAGCAGGCTGCGGCTCAGATTGAGATGATGCTGGAATTCACCCACCGGTTCTTTTTTTGCGATGAGGTCATGCCGAAGGCTATTGGAATCCAGGGAGAAGTTTCGTTCCTGCTCGTCGGTATAGCTCACCGTAAGGCCAGGGTGAAAAATGGAATCACCGAATGCATTCCGATTTACCTGAACCCGAAAACGGTATTCAAATTCACCGGGGAAAAGCGGATCCAACTCCTGAGGATTGCCCACAGAAATTCCCGAACAGTTCCCACTTCGGCAGGTGGTTTGCTCGGGAATGGTGCCGACGATCGAAAGGCTGCTCACCTTTTTCTTCGTCAGGTTCCGAACTTTCAAAATGTAACTGATGATGGAGCTCTGATACACGGGCCCCGGTGGTGATGGCGTGGCACTGAGATTCGCTTCCAGCTCCGGCGCTTCCGGCTCGATCACGCAGATGAGCCCAGGGCTCGGATCTTTCCCGGGATTCTTACATTTGGTCTTGAGCGTCATGGGAGGTGGAATTCCGACGTTCGAATTCACATCAACACCTTCCTCCGGGAAGCATTTTTCTTTTTCACCTGGCTTCTTGGGCCCAAGAATATTCTCCGGAATCACAAAATTCGCGTACACTTTTCTTTTCCCCCCGGCACTGATGGGACCCTCGATCGGGATGCCTTCCGCCAAGGGGAAGTGCTCACCATCCGTACTGACGGGCAGACCGTTTTCAGGATCATCCAGGCGGATGGAGTGGGGGAGATAGACGAAGGCTTCGGGCAGCGCGTGCGGGAAATACTGATAATTCTGGGCCGAAATCCCTCCGCTATTTTTCAGCGTGTCTTCGATCGTGATCTTGGTGCCGGGTTCCAGCGCTTTGCAGGACTCGGCACATTTGAATTTCCCGCCAAAATAGTCAAAGGCATAGCAGCGATCCACCGAGATATTTACCTCGCCCTTGCCCACGTGGTGGATCAGCTCGGGGAGCGTGACGCTGGGATTATTCGAAGCGCCGGCTTTTACGCGGCCCTTGCTTGAAATGTCGAAATCCTTCTTCGTCGTCGCATCGAGAACGACCTTCACCGTGACCTCTTTCATTTCTCCTGGCGCCAAGCTTTCAGTCAGATCAAATTTCCTGGGTTCCTTTCTGCCGTCTTCGAAGCTGGTGTGCTTGGGCGGCTCAAATCCCACATTCACGTTCAGGAGATCGACTTTGTCTTTCACCCCGTCCGCCACGTTTTTTACCGTGATGGTGTAGGTGATGGTATTCTTCAGAGCATCATTCGGATCCAGACCATAGCTTTCAGGATCCGGATGCGGAAGGGGAGCGGAGTTTATTGAGGCTTCGATAAAACCAATGCCGACTTTTTTTGGTTTTATAGGAACCGGTTTCGGAATTACGGAATCCCTCTCATCATCTTTCTGGGGAAGGTAGTTGTTTTTTTCATCACGACAGCCCGGATCCTTATCATCGATTTTTCCATCTCCATCATTATCAAGACCGTCCGAGCACTGAGGCTCCGATTGTTCCGCTTGAATCGCTTTTGTCGCGGCAAAGGCAAAGCCATTGTCTCTCGCCTGAAAGCCGCCCCAGGTCACATGAACGAAATTCGTTTTGTGTTCCTTCACGGAGATCTTGTACCACTGGATCGAGCGAATCCCTTCCACATCGTGGGTGGTGTCCCCACTGGGGCCTTGATAACTGTTGGTTTCTCCAGGATTGAAATTGTCCGCATGAAAACCTGTTCGATTTGTCTGGTCAAAGAGTGTCCATTCGGGATTTGCGCTGAGTGGCGTTCGGCCATGGTCGTTCCAGGTCACGTGCATGGCAATTCCTGGGTCATTCGGAATCGTCGGACCATACAGCTTGGCAGCATCGGCATCTTTGTCAAAAAGAATCAGTTCGTCGGTGTCATGGACATCCAGGGCGAATTTGAATTCCGGCCCCGGATCCGTACTGAGAAACACCGCCCAATTCAGAGCGCTTTCGTAGCTGTGTTTCTTCTCCACCGTTCGGTACTGATATGCCGTGAGCTCCGGGCTCGGCCTGATGTCCGTTTCTTTCGTCTCCGCCACCTCCACGCGTCCATGCAGCGCTTGGAAAGCAAAAGCATTGATCAGATCTTCGTACTGACTGGAGCCGTAATTATCTTCTGTTGTGGCATTGTCCCATACGGTCTTCATCAGGATTTCGGTTTTGTTTCCGGGGTTGATGATGATCGGAGAACTCCATTCGCTTGGGCTTGTGGGGAAATGACACGAGCCATCTTCGATCAGAAGGCTGGGAGCATCAGGTTTGATGATCTGTGAGCCGCAGGTGACCTGCCAACTTCCGTCTTCGTTCACGCCTTGAAACACCAGCTTCATCTTCGCCTGCCTCTTTCCCGGGTTTGTATCTTCGGAGCCGCTCTGTTCTTTCAGCAGGGCATCACGAATACGGAGTTCAGGAAGAGCAGGATCATCTTTTTCTCGTCTGATGCGGTACGTCGCCGGGGTGTAGGTCATCTTCACCAGATTTCCCTGGGCCGTGATCGCCAGCAGCAGGTCTTGGGATTTCGGAGGGAAGTACGACGGTTGTTCTCCGGCGGCGAAGAGGAATGTATTCGTTGCCGTAAAAAGAATGGTGCTGAGCAAACCGAGAAGACCCAATCTAGTTTTTTTCAGTCTTTCCATAGATCTGAATCACATCGTAGATGAAGGGCTTTGCCTCCGCGGTCTTGATCCAGGTTTCGAAGTGTGGCGAAGGATGACCATACGCTCCATTGTACTGGGATATTATTCTTTCTTCAAAATCACAAGCGTCTTTGCACTCACGAAGTTTCAGCCCATCTTTGTTGCGAAGTATCTTGCTCGGGTAGCGAGCCTCCAGCCAGCTGTCCCGTTCGTGATAGACTTCCCAGTACGAACCATCCGCCCCCTGCGCTCCTCCATGAATGCCGCTCGCGCGAGCATAGAGCTCGGGGAAGAGCTTGTCGACCTTCATTTTGTCCTGATCCGGCATGGCCTTGAGCTGGGCATTGAGAATCGGTGAATCAACAATGTTCTTCAGATCCTGTGCACCACGATTTCGAATCCAGCTGGTGAAATCCGTGTCGCCGATGAGGAGCTTCCCACCTCCGATCTTCACGACCGGATCTTTTCTCCAGGCGTATTTGCCGAGATCAACGCCGGCAATGCAGGCTTCACAGCTGACCACGGCACTTTTTTTCGGCTCATCTTCCTTGGCCAGCAGCATCTGGTAGGTCTTCAGCGCTGCGTCGCCTCGGCTAAGCCTCTTTTTTCTTCCGGAAAGAATCTTGAGCGCATCCTTTTTCCCCATCCAGGAGATCAGCTCTCGCCGGGTTATGCGTTTCTCCGGTTCAAAAAGCGCAGTTTCACGAAGCAAGCCTTTGCTCAGCAAATAGGTTACCGCTTCCTTCAGGGCAGGGGAGCGAAGATCTGTGAAAGAAGCTGCTTCTACGGGTACTATGAAGCACGCCATGAGAAGAGCTGCGAGAAGCGTTCGAACAAAACGCATACTCAGAAGAGAATAGTGTCATGCTATCACGATCTCCTGCTCATTGCATATTCCGAAAGAAGGTTGCTGTGTTCTCCCTGGAAAATTTTGAAAGATTGCGGCCCGCTCATGTGGTGACATAAGCGGACCGGCGCCCTTTCACCGCCAGGGGGCAGGCGAAAGAACGAAATCCTCCAGATCGCGAGGAGTGACCTTGGAGGCCTCCCAGAAGAGCACAAGCCCTTCTGGGGATGGGAGCACTATACTGAAAGAGAAGCGAAAGTACAGGTCAAGTTTCGGCTTTTCATCGAGAAGCCAGCCATGCGCCACCCACAATGGTAGCAATGGCGATGCTCACTCCTGCGGCGATAAGGATAATGCGGCCGGTCGAACGATCTGATTCATGGGTCGGTACCTCCTTGGTGATCAGCTCAATGCCATTACATCCTGGGAGATCCTTGTAAATTTTGGCATAGCATTCTTCAAATTTATAATCCCGAAGATTCTTCCCGGGTGCAAGCTGGACTTTCAAACTAAAGGTGCCATTCCGCCCCATTCGAATACTCAGGAGTATCACGCCTGCAGGAAGGATCCCTTGAACACCTTCCCAAAATTCATCATTGAACGCTTCCCGACCTCGTCCGCCTCTCACCATAGAAAAGATATGATATGATCATGATAAGGATGCGCCATCCTAAGCTATCCTTCACGAAATGTACAGGCCAAAACTCCTTCCCGTTCTCCTCGCTTTTTTCCTCACCCTCTCTCCAGGCCTTACTTTTGCCGCATCCATCCCTACGGCAGAGGAAGCGGTCATCGGCATCAATCAGGGCAACTCTTCACTTTCACAGTACGGCATCTTCTGGAGCCGAAATGGTGCGGAGAGTTTTCAGCCTGCTGTCTACGACCTCTCCGTGATCGGGCATGAGGAGTTTCCGGATCGTGTGCCAACGGAAGAGGAGCTTCGAGATTTTCTTACACCGTATTTGAAGAAGTATCCTTCGAAAAAGTATTTTGAATTTTGGAATGAGATGAACACGCACTGGTCCTTCCCGGAGACCTGTGAGGGCGACCCGAACCGCTCAGGATTTGTCTGCTTCAAGAGCTCGGCGAAGATCTATGCCGCCCTGCTCAAAGTTTTTTCCAGTACCATTCGAGCCGAAAGGCCGGACGCGGTAATTTCGTTGGGCGCACTCGCGGACTCATGGCCGGAAAAATATCTGGAATTTATCTACCAGGCCGGAGGCAAGGACGATTTCGACGTGGTGACCTTCACACCCGAGTACGTGAAGCTGCCCGACAGCTCTCGAACCCAAAAGCAAAAATATCCTGAGCTGGCAGCGGCACCTGAATTAAAAGGTGACACCTCTCGACGTGGCACCCGGAAGAAAATTCAGGCCGTGGAAGCGGTGATGGACAAATATGGTGACAAGGACAAAAAGATCTGGATTGGAGAGACCGGTTATAGCCTGGTGGGGGACCGAGCGTATGTGACCAGCATCGACCAGCAGATCGACTATCTCGTGCGCGCCATGATCCTCTCCTTCAGCGAGCCGAAGGTGGAGCGATTTTTTCTCTACAGCGCAGTTCCTGGCGGCATTGAAGGCGACTATCAGCTCGACCCGGAGATGTACCACGCTCTTCCTCTGCTCAGCGAGATCTTCAGTCGATTTCGCTTTTCGCATGCGGTGGAAAAAGGGGATAGTTACGACTACATCTTTCGCGAAAAGAACGACCCGCCAGGGCGGGCAGGGCGAGGCATCATTCACTTTGCCTGGAGCCTTGTCCCAGAGCAGCCTTTTTTCATCAAGCTTGCCGGACATTTCAAGACCTTCACGATCTTCGGAGAAGTGATCAACAAACCAGGGGAGCTCTCCACCCGACCAGTCCTTTTGATGCAGAGATATATCAAAAAATAATTGTACTATTACGCAAGCTCTGAGGATTGAAGAGAAGGCTCATTTGGTCGACAATCAATCCTTCATAAGGAAGGCTCGTCAAGAAAAATCTCAAATTCCAATGCTAACCCTGGACCATCAAATCGTTTCACAGATCAGGCAGAAAATTATTGGCGCAAAGAAAACGCTTCTCTTGGCCCACAAGAATCCCGATGGCGACACCCTGGGCTCCGCGCTCGCGATGTTTCACTATCTGAAGGGTCTTGCCAAGGACGTGGACTTGGGCTGCTACAACGCCCCAGCGGAAGGTTTGAAATTCCTTCCGGGAGTTGAAAACGTGATCCACGAGATCGATGAGAAAAAGTATGATCTCATCATCAGCTTCGACTCTGCGGATCCGAAGCTCTCGGGCCTGGAGAAGACGCACCTGGAGATTTTTTCAAGGAAGGAGCGGCACGTTAATATAGACCATCACGTTTCCAATCTGAACTATGCCGGCATCAATCTCGTGGTGACCAATGCGGCCTCCACCACTCAAGTGCTCTACTATATTTTCAAGATTTTCAAAGCGATCTTCACCCGCGAAATCGCGACCTGTCTACTCACGGGGCTCTACACGGATACGGGTTCCTTCATGCACCAAAACACCACGGCCGAGACGCTTCGTGTGGGAGCCGACCTTGTGGCGCACGGTGCCGATGTTGTTACGATGTCTCGTTCGTTTTTCCAGACGAAGACGGTCCCCCAGCTGAAGCTCTGGGGCACCATCCTCTCGCGCGCAAAGCGAACTTCAGACGATGTCGTCGTGTCCGCAGTGACGCGAGCGGACATCGCTTCCCTCGGAGCCAGCAAGGACGATGTCTCCGGCGCCATCGAATACCTGAAGTACGTACCCGGAATTCGCTATGCTGAGATTCTTTCTGAAGATGAAGAGGGAAGGGTAAAAGGCTCGCTGCGCACGATTCGTGACGATGTCGACGTCTCGGCTATCGCCGGCAAGTTCGCTGGTGGCGGGCACGTGAAGGCTGCGGGATTCTCTATCCCCGGCAAGCTTGAGCCGGAATTTCAGTGGAAGGTGAAAGGGGAGGGTGGGGAGCAGGCGTTTTGACAAGGAGAAATGGCCTTCATTTTGGGCGGACCATATATTCAAAGCGCGCTATCTTAAGGGAAATAAACGCTTTGAATATATGGTTTTGCAATTACTCAATTGAAGCCGTGTGTGTGAGCATCGTCTTTTTGCCAAACCGATAAAAGAGTGATGGCGTTAGAAAAAGTGAGATAATCGTTGATACCGTTAATCCGCTAAAAATAACCACGGCTAATGGGTAGAGCATCTCTTTTCCCGGCTCTTCTGATGACAGGAGAAACGGAATAAGAGCCAGAAGCGCCGTTAATGAGGTCATAAGTACTGGCACGACTCGATCGAGAGTTGAACGGAGCATGGTCTCAGGTGAAAACGATAACCCTTCTTTTTTTACCAAATTTATCGTGTGACTAATAAGGATAATTCCGTTTCGTGAAACAATTCCGGCTAAAGAAATAAAACCGATGAGATGGGCCAAACTCACGATACCACCAGTGATCCACACACCTACAATTCCTCCTATGAGTGACGTAGGAATGTTCAGCATGATCAGCAGAACAATAGCGCTCGATCGAAAGGCGTGATACAAAATTCCAAAGATACAGCAAAGACCGACGGCAAAGAGACTTAAAAGAAGAAATGAATTTTCTTTTTGGCTTTTATACGTTCCTTCAAAAGAAAGAAGGATTCCTTGCGGAAGTTTTTGGGATTCAAGATTATTTTTTGTCTTTTCTACAGCCCCAACAATATCTTTTCCTTGATAGTTGGCGCTGACGGTCATAACTCGTTTTCCAGCTTCGTGCCCGAGACGATTTCTGCCCCCCTGAATTTGGATATCGGAAGTGTCATTCAGCGTCGTCACTTGATTTCCCGCGAATGACAAATTTCTTATTGCGGCCATATTCCCTTTACTGAAAGTGTCATAGCGCACGACAACGGGTACTTGGGCTGATCCAAGCTGCACTTGGCCCACCGATTCCCCCAAAAGTCCCGCTTCGAGCTGTTCTGCGATTTCTCCTGAAGACAGACCAAGTGAGCCAAGTCTTTCACGGTTTGGGAATATACGATATTCAGGAATGAGAACTTCTTTTGGAATTTGAGCATTAGTAACTCCCGGGTGACGTTTCAACTCATCGCGCACTTTTTCGGCAACTTCCCGGATAGTACCAAGATCATCTCCAAAAACTTTAACCACAATTGGCGCACGTACCCCGGACAATAATTCCTCCATTTTATGGGTAATAGGTTGTCCAAGACTAAAATCAGCGCCCTGAAATCCATCCAGCACATTTTGAATTTCACCGAATAAACGTTTACGTTCCTTTTCAAGGCCGTGATCAAAAGTAACCTGAATCTCACTTGTGTTTGCACCGCTATCATGCGCATCCGCTCCTGCACGTCCTGTTAAATGGCTTACACGGACTACTCCGGGAATTACACCTATTTTTTTTTCAAGTTGTGAAGCAAAATTATTCGAGGTCTGAAGATCAGTGCCAACCGGCATTACCACCCCAACGGTTACTGCTCCCTCATTAAAAGGCGGAACGCCCTCTTTTCCTGCATATACGAAGAGCACGATAGCTATCATAAGACCACCAACAATTCCTGCAATAAGCTTGCGTGAATTATTGATACTCCAGCCTACGAGGGGAGTTATATTTCTTTTAATAAAACGTACAAATTTTGTCTCTTCATGGCTGCTTTCTTTTTTTGAAATTCCTAAAAGGAGAACGCAAAGAGACGGTGTAAGAGTAAGCGACACAAACATTGATGCAATAAGGGAAGTAAGATAAGCGAGGCCAAGTGGCGCCAAAAGTTTTCCTTCAACTCCCGGAATAAAAAAGATTGGCAAAAAAACAATTGCCACAAGCAGCGTTGCATAGACAATTGAATTACGCACTTCGCTTGAAGCTTTAAAAACAACTTTTTCCATGGGCTCCTGTTTACCATTTTTTCTCCATTCCCGAAGTCTTGTAAAAACATTTTCAACATCCACAACAGCATCATCAACAAGTTCACCAATGGCAACCGCAATGCCACCAAGCGTCATAACATTGACCGAGAAGCCAGATAATTTGAATACAATAGCGGTAACCAGTATGCTCATCGGAATGGCCGTGAGCGTAATAATGGTTGTCCTAATATTAGCTAAGAAAAGTATCAAAACTATGATCACAAGGATTGTTCCATCGCGTAACGCATCGACCACATTGGTAAGACTCGCCGTGA